>CANJEU010000030.1 GCA_947473445.1 Fidelibacterota bacterium
CCTTTGGCTCGATCACGGACAGATTCGCGGGGAAGGTGCGGCGATCTCGATTTGCGAACAATATGTCGCCTCGCTGTTCGAAGGGGCGACAACGCCCGATGGCCCTGTCAATCGCGGCCCGGCGCAGGAAGTTCAAGGCGAGTTCGTGCTGATGGATTCCGCCGCACCGCCGCGCGGCTCCATACCCGGCGCCACCAGCATCTCTGCCTTCAACGCCGAGGGCAGCACCTTTGGCAGTGGCGGCGCCACCATCCTAGATGTCGGTCTGTTCAGTCCAGCCGATGGTCAGCGATTGACTCAGGTCGTCGAAGGACAGGAGATAGACCTCAAGGTGCTGGTCCGTGCCGACGTCGCCGTCGACCGTCCGATTGTCGGCTTCTATGTAAAAGACCGCCTGGGACAGTTCCTGCTCGGCGACAATAGCTTCTGGGATTCGGTGCCGCAGCCCACCATGGCTGAAGGCGAGCGCCTCGCCTTCCGCTTCCGCTTCAATTGGCCCGCCCTTGCGCGCGGCAGCTATACGCTGACGGTTGCGATCGCCGATGGCGTCATGGAGCAACATATCCATCGCCATTGGATTCATGACGCGGTGATTTTCGAAGTGCTGTCGAGTTCCGCCCGCCTTGCGCTCGTAGGCGTGCAGTTGCACCGTGTGCTCGTGGACCGCAATCCGGGCCCTTAGGCGTTTGCGCCGCGCCCTCAAGACATTTTTCTGAAAGCGTCGCGAAGATCGGCTCAGCCCGCGTCCCGCACCCTTAGAAGTTGCCGTCTTGCTTGCCGTTTGGCGCATCGCCCGGAGGCCTGAGCCACGCGAATTTATGCCGGACGCGGCAGCGCACTTCCATTTCCTTGAGCTTGAACGGCTGCTGTGTCGAAACAGGGTCGATGCGAACGAGGTCCTGGAAACCGTTTGGACTCATACCCCGCAACGTGATCTCGCCAAGGCCGGCCGCGCGGGCCGATAGGGCTACCGTTGCTGTGGCGGGATCGGCAAATCCGGGTTGATCGGGCCTTAGGAGAAAAAGCTGTGCGATGTCATCTTTCGCTGTCTCGATCCGCATCGTCACATCCACCACCAAGCAATCTTTCAAAGTTCCAGATGAAAGTGTGAGCGAAAGAATGGGATCGCCGCTCGACGGTTGCAACGGCACACCGTCCGCAGGCGGGGCGGTGGGATCTATATTCACCAGACTGATGGCCCCAGGCGCCGCGCGCGACCAGCAGAACAGCGGCTCCGTCGCAGCCCCGAGAGGAACCGGCTGCAGGGGGAAGATCCGGGTAAACGAGGCGCCGGTGATCAGCGCATGGACGTAGGCTGCACTAAGATCGGCTGGATAGAGGCCCGGACACAGCATCTCCTCGCCCAGCCCTGCGAGTTTTTCACGCAGGCAGGCGACTTGGGTTACAAGCCGCTCATCCATCAAATCGCGAAAATGCCTACCATGGGCGAACGCGCCGCCGGCGGCCGCGCCGATGATGATCAGGCACGTCAAGGCCGGCAATGCCACGCGCGGCAAAAGGCGGGCGCTCGTGCGCGTATTCAGCGCCACCAATGCGGCGGCGGCAAACCATGGGGGCAGCAGCGTGACCCAAAAGAAGTGCATCCGGAAGCTATGACCGACTTGGAAGACTTCGGCGACGTCCTGGTGGGTCGCATACAAATTCGCCCGCCCGCCGGCAAGCATGGCAAGGTAGCCGGCGACCATCGCGAGCAGGACGACAAAGACCGTGGTCACGCGCGCCGGGGCGGGATCCAGGCTTCGGTTTGCGGCCATCTTTCGAAGGAGCAGCGCCGCGAGAGCAAGGGCCAGCGCTGTAAGCGCCGCCGCCAAAGTGAGCGACAGGAAGGGGTGCGTGCCCGGCAGCGTCAGCGCGCGTGCCACTTTGGCGAAGAGATAAACCCAATATGAAGAATCCCACGGAAACGCGAAGGCGCCGCCCGGCATGTGCAGGCCTTTCTGGTGCCCCAGGATGACCCACGCCTGCGCCGGCACAGTCACTAGCGCCACGCCCAGCAACGCCATCGCGCCGTCTCGCAACGTGAGCGTTCCTGCGCGCCGCTCGTCCTGGGAGACAGGACGCATCGGCGCCAACACCATTAAGGTTAGCGCCATAACAAGCGTAGCGGCCGCGCCGGAAATGTAGGTGAAGCCCGCGAGTAGACCTAGACAGAGCACGACGGCGAGACTTAACCAACGACTCCAGCGCGCCAGCAGGATGACAGCCAATGCTGCCAGAAGCAGGACGACTGGCAGCCCCTGATGGTAAGCCATGTCCTGGAAGCCCCAGTACGTGGCCGGCTGAATCGCAAAGACACACAGGGCGAAAGCCGCGGCGGAGGAAAGACGGTCTGGCAGCGCGTATGTCAGTAATCGCCACTGGATCCAGAGCAGCCCCCCGAGCACGGCCAGCATGCTGAAGAGCTGATAGGCGATTGTATTGCCGGCGAGATACCGATGAGCGAGCGCATCGAGAGCCATGCCCACGGGGTAGAGCGTGTCGTTGGCCGGACGAAACAGATCTTTAAGGGCTAAGGATTGAGCGCTCCACAACTCATAGGAGCGAAAATCATCGTAGAACGGCAAGTCGATGCTGTACCGCAGCCACATAAGCGCCTGCGTACCAAGGCTCAAAATCGGAACCGCGATCAAGGCCGTGCCCAGCGCTCTTTGCCAGGATGCGGAACCGGTCGACATGCAAAAACAGCCTCTGGGGGCGGACGGGTACGGCCGCCCGATGCTATCTAAACGGTGCGCGCGCCAAAACGTTGCGGCGTGCGCCCTCAGCACGCCGCAGACGATCCGGTGTACGAAAACGTACCGCTCTTACCGGCGGACCAAAGATGTCTTCTTGAGGAACGCAGCCGGGTTCCAACTAATCCAGCGACCGGCGTTTGCCTGCGGCGATCGCAGGCGCTGGATTTTCCTGCGATCCGCACAAAAGGTCCGCGTCTGTATGAGTCCCGCCCAAAGGCCCTTCATGCGAGGCGAGGTCGGGTGGCGCATAAATCCGATGACTTGCAGCACCGCAAAGGCCGGCAACGCAAAACACATCAGGATGAAGGGCATGTTCTTCACCAGGACCCACCACTGATTTCGCGCGATCAGATAATTCGCGAAATCGGAAAGGCCTTCAAAGCTCGCCCCGCCCACATGTGACACAACGGCGGCGGGAACGACGGCGCATTCGGCGCCGGCGAGCCGTAGGCGAAAGGCCACGTCGACATCTTCGTAGAAGCAGAAGAACCGCTCGTCGAAACCGCCGATCTCACGCAGGAGGTGCGCGCGGTAGAGCGCGGCGGCCGCACAGACGCCAAAGCTATACGCGAGATCGCCGTTCACACCCGGCCGTGTCGTTCCACGCCAAGCCTGTCCCGTGAGCAGATAGTGATCACCGAAGCCGTCGATCTTTTGGGAATCCGCGGCACTCAGCTGAAGCGATCCGAAAGCCCCGACCTGGGGATGCCGATCGGCCGCCGACAAAAGTGTCGCGAGCCAATCGGGCTCGGGAAACGCATCAGGATTGAGCGCGACCAGGAACGGCGTATCGCAGGCTGCGAGCGCGACGTTCATGCCGCCAGCAAACCCGAGGTTCTCCGTCATCTCGCGATAGTTAACGACGAACGGCAAGCCAGCGAGCAGAGCCGCGGGGCGCTCGCGCGAGGCGTTGTCGATCAACAAGACGCGGAAGTTCTTTTCGCTCTGAGCCGCGAGCGCCGCAAGGCATCGGCCCAGCGTGACACCAGAATTATAGCTGATGATGGCGATGGTGACCCGGGCGGGCATCTCAGGAGTTGGGGTGGTCCACGAGGTGAATTAGATACTCGCCATAACCGCTTTTGCGCATCTTTTCGCCGAGGGCGACCAGTTGTCCTTCGTCGATCCAGCCGTTCGCGTAAGCGATTTCCTCAGGCACGCAAATCCGCTGGCCTTGACGCTTTTCGATGGTCTGCACGAAGCTCGACGCTTCGATCAGACTGTCGTAGGTGCCGGTATCGAACCAGGCGAAGCCGCGGCCGAGTCGTTCGACCTCAAGGCCGCCGCGCTCAAGATAGACGCGGTTGAGATCGGTGATTTCAAGCTCGCCGCGGGGGCTTGGTTTGAGATCGGCGGCGATATTCACAACGTCATTGTCGTAGAAATAGAGTCCCGTGACCGCCCAGGCGGATTTTGGCGCCTTGGGTTTTTCCTCGATCGAGTTTGGCTTTCCGTCAGCCCCGAAGGCGACGATGCCGTACCTCTCGGGATCGCGCACATGGTAGCCGAAAACGGTTGCGCCCTTATCGCGCGCGCCCGCGCTGCGCAGCTTTTCGGTCAGACCGTGGCCGTAGAAGATATTGTCGCCCAGGACGAGCGCGCAGGGCGCGTTCCCGACAAACGACTTGCCGATGATAAAGGCCTGCGCGAGACCATCGGGGCTTGGCTGCTGCGCGTAGGTCAGGTTCATGCCCCAGCGCTGACCGTCGCCCAGCAGATGCTGGAAGCCGGCCGCATCATGAGGCGTCGTGATGATAAGCACATCGCGAATCCCCGCCAGCATCAGCGTGCTCAGCGGATAATAGATCATCGGCTTGTCGTAGACCGGCAGCAACTGCTTGGACACCGAATAGGTGATCGGATGCAGACGCGTTCCGGACCCTCCAGCGAGGATGATTCCCTTCATAACGTATTCCTCAATGCGAATGGAAAGCTGCTGCGCTAACCGAGCGTTTTGGCCAGCATCTCCTTGAGGGACTCTTCCCAAGGACGCTGCATAATGCCGTAAGTGCGGCCTATCTTGCCACAGTCGAGCACCGAATTCGCCGGCCGTTTGGCCGGGGTCGGATATTCGGCGGTCGTGATGGCTTCTACTTTCGGGCGGCGGCCTATGTTTTGCGCCGCGAGGTCGAAGACTTGCTCAGCAAATCCGTGCCAGGTAACGGCGCCGCCGCCGGTGTAATGGAAGGTCCCGTAGGCCTCTTCTGGCAACGCCTCGGAAATCACACGCCGGGCAATCAGCAGTAGCGCATCGGCGATATCGCCGGCGAAAGTGGGTGAGCCGCGCTGGTCGTCGACGACCCGCAGCACATCGCGTTCACGCCCCAGGCGCAACATCGTCTTAACGAAGTTATTGCCGTGCACGCCATAGACCCAGGCCGTGCGCAGGATGATGTGGCGGTCGAGGAACGCACGCACCGCCGCTTCGCCGGCAAGTTTACTTTCGCCGTAGACACCAAGCGGGGCGGTAAAATCGTCCTCGACGTAAGGATGTTTGCTTTCCCCATCGAAGACATAGTCCGTGGACAGATGCACCAGGGTGATCTCGCGCGCCGCGCAAACGGCCGCGAGATGCCCTGCGCCGTCGCGGTTCACGTCGAACGCGCGGCCTTTGTCGCCCTCGGCCTTATCAACGGCGGTATATGCGGCGGCATTGATGACCACGCGTGGCGCCACCGCCGCGACCGTGGAATGAACGGCTTTGCTATCGGAAATGTCGAGCTCTGTGCGGCTGAGGGCGCGAACACTTAAACCCGCGCCGGTGGCCCGCTGCTCAATCTCCCACGCAACCTGTCCGCCGGCGCCCGTCAGCAGTATGTCGGTCGTCACGCCGATTTTCTCGTCGAGAGGCCGAGACGTTGGCCCGCATAGGAACCAGCGCGGATTTTCGTCCACCACGGACGATTGGCCAGATACCAGGCGACGGTTTTGCACAATCCACTCTCGAAGGTCTCGCGCGGCTGCCACCCAAGCTCGCCGCTGATCTTGGTGATATCCATGGCGTAGCGGGCGTCATGCCCCGGGCGGTCCGCCACGAAGGTGATCAGCTCGCGCGCGGGTTTCGCACCTGGCGCGAGTTCATCGATCAGGTCGCAAATGGCGCGCACGACGTCGATATTCTTGCGCTCGGCTTCGCCGCCGACGTTGTAAACCTCGCCGACGCGGCCATTTTTTACGACTGTCCACAGTGCGCGCGCATGGTCTTCAACGAATAGCCAATCGCGCACGTTCGCGCCGGTTCCGTAAACCGGGAGAGGCTTGCCTTCGAGCGCATTGAGGATCGTGAGCGGGATCAGCTTTTCGGGGAAATGGTACGGTCCGTAGTTGTTCGAACAATTGGTGGTCACGACGGGCATGCCGTAGGTGTGATGCCAGGCGCGCACCAAATGATCCGATCCGGCTTTCGACGCGGAATAGGGCGAGTTGGGCGCATAGGGCGTCGTTTCGGTGAACAAGCCTTCGGCGCCCAGCGAGCCATAAACCTCATCGGTCGAAATGTGATGGAACCGGAACGCGTCCTTGCGCGCGGCCGGCAGCGGCTGCCAATAGGCGCGCGCCGCCTCCAGCATGGTGTACGTGCCGACGACATTCGTGGTGATGAAGGCCGCGGGGCCGTCGATCGACCGGTCGACATGGCTTTCCGCGGCAAGGTGCATGACCGCATCGGGCTGTTCGGCCGCGAACAGATCTGTCATCGCCTGGGCATCGCAGACGTTCGCGTGCACAAACTTATAGCGCCCACTGTTTTCGACCGGCGCGAGGGAGTCGAGGTTGCCGGCATAAGTCAGAGCATCGACATTCACGACGTCGATATTCTCTTCACCTGCCAAGAGCCGAACCACCGCCGAGCCGATAAAGCCGGCGCCGCCCGTCACGATAACCTTCATCACGCCATCCTTACGGTCTGTCTAGAAGTACGCCGGCAGATCCGCCAGGCGTGGCTGCACTTTGTCCTTGGCCGAAAGTATCGCATCGGCCTCGGTGACGGGCCATGCGATAGCAAGCGCAGGATCATTCCACAACAGGCCCAAGTCGTGCTGCGGCGAATAATAGTTCGTTACTTTATAAAGGACCTCGGTATCGGGCTCGAGGGTGAGCAATCCGTGGGCAAAACCCACCGGCACCAGGATCTGGTTCCACGCCTGGGCTGAAATGACGGCCGCGACATGCTTGCCGTAGGTGGGCGAGGCCCGGCGCAGGTCCACTGCCACGTCGAGGATCGATCCGCGAATGACGCGTACCAGCTTGTCCTGGGCAAAGGGTGTCGTTTGAAAATGAAGGCCCCGCATCGTCCCCTTAGCGGCGGAGAAGGCATGATTATCCTGCACGAAGGTAAGGTCGATCCCGGCATCGGCCAAGGCATGTTGCGAATAGGTCTCGGAAAAGAAGCCGCGCGCATCACCATGCTTCGTGGGACGCAAGATTTTCACGTCGGGGATCGCAAGACTTTCGACCGTCACGGACATACGTATGACTCCAGGCTCATAGCAGCGGTCTCACAGCAGATAGATGGAAAGGCCCGGACGGTCGATCTTCTGCCGCGCCAAGCTTTCCAGGAGTTGCATATAAGGACTGGCCCAGCGAGAAAAGCGCGAAATATCGGTTCCGTTGATGGCCCAATCCATGACGATGACCACTGGGGGCCTTTGTTCGCGGGTCAGCGCGATGGCCCTCTCCAGCCATGCCGGGTCACTCAAAAGTACCCCGTCGTCCACATACTGCTCGCGGAATAGCAGGCGGCGGCCGGTCATGAAGGCGATTCCGGGACAGTACGGAACGCAGACGATCGCATCACCGGGCGCCGAATTGGCGTCGATGATCGCCCGCAGGTCCTCAAGCAAGGCTTTTTCGCCCGGATTGAGCCGCACGTTGACGCTGTTGGCGGCGTCGAATCGTTCAGTGCGGTCCATCATGCCGGCAATCGATCCCGTTCCGGGCGTTGTCAGGCCGATCCAAAGATAAAGGGCGAGCGTAAAGGCCGCGGTCCCGGTGATGATCCACCGCGCACCGTTTCCGGGACGGACGGCCGCGCGCCACGCTAACGTTCCGGCCAGCACCGTGAACCCTGGCATGAAATTGGCGATGTGCGACAGATCGGGCCGATAGAAGAAATAATGCGGCAGTGCCGCCGCGCCGCTTACCAAAACGACAAGCGAAACCGCAGCTTCGGCGTAAGGAGTCTCGGCGCGGCGAAAACGAAAGACCGCGGACACCGCGAAGGCGAAGATTAGCGTAAGCGGTAAATAAACCAGCAGCGCGAGCAACCGTTCGCCAGAATCGGCTGCACCGAAAAAGCGCGGCCGCTGCAACAAGATGCCGGCACCGGAGTCATGCACAAGAGTGCTCCCGAACAGGGCTTTCACCCCGCGCACGCCGTAATCGGCGAGCATCACCGGATAAGACAGGTACTGGCCAATCAGCGTGCCGACATAGCCGTCGTTGATCGCGACGATAAGCCCCGGAATATGCAGAAGCACGAAGGCGCCAAGAGCGGCTGACGTCAGGCGCGCGAAACGGATGAGGCCACGCTCCCTTTCGCTCTCGCCGCGCCACGCCGCAAGAAGAAGCAACACAGCAAGAGGCGCGGCAAAGATATAGCCAAAGTCCGGGCGGATCTGGAAAGAAACGGCAAGCGCGGCCCCGGCCAGCGCCGCATCACGCAGGCGCGCGGTTTCAATTCGCTGCGCCAGGATGAGCTGCGGCACGCAATTGATAAGGATGCAAAAACCATAAAAGGCTGTGGCGGGGAACGCGGGCGCCAGCGCGCAGATACCGGCAAGCAGCGCCGCAAACATGCGTTTGCCCGTCGTCATCAACAGCGCGGCATACACCAGCAGCGTCGTTGCAAGTATGCAGGCAAAGAAAATCAGTCGGACCAGATCGAAGTTAGGCTCAAAGATTCGAAACAGGACTTCGCCGGCCTTGAACCAGAGCAAGCCATAGCTGACGGGAAGATCGTTGAGACTCGTGCCGCGCGACAACTCAAAGGCGAACTGCGCGTAATTCCCCTCGTCGGCGTAATTGAAGCCCGCCTTGAAATATAATGCGTAATAGAGCGCGGAAAGGATGCTGAGAGCCAAGGCGGGCGCCAAGGTCGGCAGCAAACGCTGCAGGCTCGCACCCTCGCCGAGAGAAGTCATTTTCACGATGTGAGATCCAGACACGCGAATCGCTTCAATATACAAGCAGAGCGCCGGTAAACACCATCCTTACGGTTACGAAAAGCAATAATAACTCTACCCTGGGGATGCTATAGCAATGCGGGGGCTGGCCCGCCCGAAGGGCGCGTCAGCACATGAAACGTAGGCAGAATAGCACTGCGCGGGGGCGTGTTGCGCGCATCGAAGTTGATCATCTCGCCGCTGTTGGCCGTGATGTGCCTTGCGCTGATCGCGGCGCTGGCGCCGCTGCGCGCCGCCGGCGATGGACACGCGGTGCGGCCGACGGATGGCGGCATCGTAATCCTTAGCCGCGACCTTGAATTCCTTAATGATCCGACCGGCGCAGCAACGCTTGCCGACGTCATGGGTCCGTTGCGGAGCGGGTTCAAGCCCGTGGATTCAGATCGCCCCGTCTTCGGCCCGTCGCCCGGGGCGGGGTGGACGCGCGTGAACGTCGATCTTTCGCAGGATCCGCAGCGGGCGACGCGGCGCGCTCAGTTTAACGCTTTGCATCCCGACACCGTCTCTTTCTTCATCGTTGATGAGATGGGAAATGTCCTTCGCGAGTATCACGGCGGGCTCGATGTACTGGGCAGCAACACGTATCGCAAATTCTCGGTCGACGTCGGCGATCTCGGCGCGCTGCGCTTCACGCTCTATGCCCGCATGACCACACATTACATTTCGACCCTGACGCAATTCCTTCTCACCACCGAGGAGGAAACCCGGGCCGAAGTGGCCATCGAGCGCATGATGGGGCCACTGTTCGGCGCCATGCTGCTAGCCGTGTTGTTCTGTCTGCTGCTTTGGGCTCATTTACGCGAAGCGGTTTACGGCTACGGATTCGCCGTCGTCGTCACCATCTTCGTAACGGCCCAGCCGCATATCAACCTCGACCGGATTTTCTGGCCCGCGTTTCTTCAAACCAGCGACGTGACGCGGTTCCTCTACCTGGGAGGTTCGGCGCTGGTGCACGCCTTCGGCGTCATGTTCACCAGCTACTTCCTGGGCGTGCCGGCGCGCAGCCCCCGCCTGCATAAGGCCGCGCAAATCACGGCTGCCGGCATCGCGGCCTTGGTCGTCACCGCCTTCTTTGCCTTCCCCTATAATTTGCCGATTACCCTCGTCGTCATCACAACGTGCGCAACGATTCTTATTGCGGCGATGGTCGCAGACGCCATCCCCACGAGGCTTCGCACAACCATCGTCTATCTCGTTGTCGCCGCGCCCTTCTTTGTCTGCCTGCTGCTCACCAACCTCGCGGCCTATCACGTCATCACCCAGCATCCGATCTCCATCGCGCTCTTGGTGATCGGCCTTACCCTTCTCGTCGTCGGAATCACGCTGGGGCTTGCCGATGGATTCCGCCAGAATCTTGAGACGAAAGTCCGCGAGCGCACCGCCGCGTTGTCTATCGCGAACGAAGCGCTGCGCGAAGCACACGAGGAGAAAAACCGCATGCTTGGCGTGGTCGCCCATGACTTGCGAAATCCACTTTCAGGCATTCGCGCCGCGGCCCAGCTTTTGATCGACATCCCGCTCGAGAAATCCAAACGGGAAGCTTTGCTTCGTACCATTCGCGACTGCGCGGACGTTACGCTCAGCATGACCGAGGATCTTCTCGACGTTGCCGCCATCCGGGAGGGGAAGGTCGAGCTACTTCCCGATGCGATTGACCTTTCAAACCTCGTCGAAGACCGGGCCGAGCTATTCCGTATGACGGCCCAGGCTAAGGATATAAAGCTCAGTCTCGACCTCTCGCGCATTCCCCCGGTGTGGGCGGACGCCAAACGCGCTGCGCAGGCCCTCGATAACCTGGTCGGCAATGCCGTGAAATTCTCGCCGCACAACGGCGAGGTGATCATCGAGCTCCGCGCCTTCGACGGTCGCGCGCGCTTGGCCGTCATCGACCAGGGTCAGGGCATTCCGCCCGATGAGCTTGGTGAAATCTTCCAGCCCTTCGAACGCGCCTCGCCCCGTCCCACCGGCGGTGAACGCAGCATGGGATTAGGCCTAGCCATCGTGAAGCGTTTGGTTGAAGCGCAGAACGGCGAGATCAAGGTCGAAAGCGCGCCGGGCAAGGGCTCCCGCTTTGAAATGTTCCTGCCGTTTGCAACAATTGTGGGCCATATCCCGGCGCGCGACCGCACCGATCCGCCCGGCGTGTTTTCGCGCGTATAATCTCGGCCCCCAGGACCAATCGATCACACGTCTTTTGACGCACGCCAAAACGCGAGCGTTTCCGGCGAAATGGCTGTAGCGCCCTCATGGGCCGCGATATCTTCGAGACAGGCAAGCAGTGCGTCGGCCTGTGCCTTGAGACCGATGTGCCGCAGGAACGACATGATCCGCGTCAGGCGCAGGTGATTATGGTTCAGCGGTTCCACCCAACCCGTTGCGGCGGCAAATCCGGCCCGGCGCACGACAGCGCATTCGCGGCGCTCAAGGCCGTAGAATGCCAGCATAAGATCGAGTGAACGGCTCGCCCGCGCGCGCAGATCGGCATCCTCGCGAAAAGCGGCGATGTCGGCGGCCGAGAGCAGCGGCGCGGCGGGATTGAACCGGCTCGGCGCGGGCAGCGGGAAGAGCCACTGGATATAGTCGTGCACCATCTCAAGACGCCGGTGATCCCA
>CANJEU010000031.1 GCA_947473445.1 Fidelibacterota bacterium
GAGGATGGCCGACTGGGCAAGGTAATAGAGGAAGGGCGCGGCGATAATTGTCGCGGCTACGGCGGCGGCGCGCTCATTCTGCACCAGGCTCCAAAGATCCGTCACGGGGGCGGCGAGCATGGTCCATGGCTGGGGCAGAAGGTCAGACTGTGCCGCCGGCGGAACGATCAACGCGGCCTGGGTGAGTTCGACGCCCGAGGCGCGCAGGAAGGTCGCCCAGTCGCGCGCCGACGGTGGAACAGACCACCAGCGCGTCGCGGCTAGAAATCCGCTTTTCCAGACTTGCCCTTCGACGCCGTCGGTCATTGCCGCCAAACGGTAGCCGTCAGCCATGGGCGGGCGGAAGAAAGTCTCGGGCCACACGCTGCAGCGCGCGGCCGGGAAGCCCGATGCGGCGATCGCGGCTGCGGCGGCATCGCCGTCCCAGGCATAGACGCATGCGCGATTGCCCACCCACTGCACGGCGAATTGACTGGAGGGAAAAGGCGACCACTTTCGCACAAGCAGCCCCAACGCCAATTTACGCTTGGAGTCGGGCAGCGCCTGGGCCACCTCGAAAATATTCTGGTGGACGAAGCAGCGGCTGAGAATCCAGAAGGCGCGTCTATCGGAGCCCGGCAATTCCGCCGTTGCTGTTGCTCCCTGCATAAAGCGTTTCGGGGGCTGGGAAAGTGAGCTGCGGATCGAGCCCGTCAAGCGTCCCGCGGTATTGCGAAGGGATTCGGAAAGCATAGTCCACCTGCCAGGGCTGGTTTTCGCTGCGAGCGACAAGGGTGAGGGAAATACGTGTGCGCTCGTTGGTGCTGCGGTTGACGAAATCAATCGTCATGCAGTCGCCCGGCGAGACGCCGAAGAAGAAGGCTTCATTGGGAACGTTGACGTTCGCCGCTTCCATGAAATCGCGTGAATGACGGAAAGCGCGCTCCCGCCGCTGGGTGACGACGAACTTCGCGCCGTCTTCGGTCAATCCGGGCATATGCGTCAGAAGCGAGGCCTCGGGCGCGGTATTGGGATTGAATCCTGCCGTCTGACAGGTCGAGAAGATCGGCGCCTTGAGATTGTCTTCCCAGAGTTTAGGGACTTCATCCCAGCCAAGCACGTTTTGCGCTTCCATGGGTGTGATGAGGCGTGCGTTCGATGGCGGCAGCCGGCGTTGCCGCTCGTACTCGGGAAGTTCGGCGCCTGCGAGGCGGGTGAATTCGTCCTCATCCACCCAATCTTGCAAGGTGTCGGGCAGCTGATTGCGCAGCGCTTCGGGCACGTCATAGAAGGCCAGCAACCGGCGCAGCAGGGGCGGTGTGATGCGATTGAGGTTGACCAGCCCCCGTCCGTCTTGAATCTGGATCACGTAGTTTTTGTTGCTTTCGAGCACATAAGGACGGCGGTCGAAGGCGATGAACTGCGAGGTCTCGGCGGTCGCCATACTCTGGAACATCACATCGTCGAGGCTCGGGCGCTCAAGGTCGCTGCCGACTTCCAACCCGCGATAGGTCAGGGGGCGGGTGGCAATGGCGTAAATGATTTCATTCTTGGCATCGGACAGGGCGATGTCGTCCTCGGAGCGGCTTCTCAATGTGCGCGCGTTCTCGATCGCGACCGTCACCCACGTATTGATCGCCGCCACGCCAAGTCCGAACAGCGCGATGATCCACAGCGTCAGGGCAAGGATAAATCCCCGCTCGGCAGAGTGCGCACGACGGCGCGGCTGTGAGGGTCGGAGCGACAAACTTCAGGGATCCTTGTGCGTCGGCACGGTGCGAACGAGTAGGCACAGCGATGCGACAAATTGTCAGGCAATTTCGGGGGGATCGTACTGGCGTGTCCGCCAGTGCAGGGAGTTAAATCATTGTCAGACCTGCCCGCCAAATCTTTGGAATTGCTTAATAAGCTGACAATTTTCCCGGTCCGCCCCAGGGCTAGGGCGCGGGCGCTTCCGCGCCGAAAGGCGTGTCGCGGAATCGCAGTGGACGGCGGTGCGTGCCCCCAACGCTCGCCACCAGATTAGCGGGGAAGCCGCTGCCCTTGGCGATTCGGATCAGCCACGGCGTCTGCGGGGCGCGGGGATCGTTCTGCGGCGGCCAAGCTTCGCGCCAATCCCCCGCGATGTCGCGATAGGCGAACGCGCCTTTGTCTCCCTCCCACGAGCCGATGACGATCGGATCGGTATTGTCTTCCTGATAGGTCAGGCTGGTGCGATCGTCCCGGCGCTCGTAGGTGATCGTCAGGGTGAACGGCACCGGCGTGCCCGCGCGCGCCTGCAGCGGGCGGGCCGTTAGGCCATGAAGCCGCTGGGGCTCGCCCACGAACATATGCGCGCGATCAGGATAGTCGGGCACGACACCGCGCAGCGGCTCAAGAAAGAGGCTCTGCTCGACGAGGGCCTCGTCCACCGACACAATCTTGTCTTGGACGCTGGTCCGGGCAGACAGAAGCAAGCCGAAGCCCTGCACCAGCACGACGGAGATCAGCCCCGTGATGACCAGAACAACCAACGCTTCCAGCAATGTAAAGCCGCGCGACGCGGAGCCCGGTCTCACCCTACGGCGCCCCTCCCAATATCTCCGGGCCCGACCCCTGGCGCAGGTTCTGGTAACCGACTTTGCGCATTCTGAATTCGAACCAGGGTAGCTCGTTCCGCGTCACCGAGACCGTGACGCCATAGAACCCGATTCGGAAACCTGACAGGGGCGTTCTGACAAGCGAGCCCTCCGGTGGCGGCGCGATGACGTCACTCGTCCACGAAATGCTGATTGTCTCATCGAGCGGCAACGTCCCTTCGGGCTCAGCCATGGGGTTGACCGGATCCATCAGTGCCAGCACCGATTGGGTCACCATGGACTGTTCGTTGGCTGCGCCGGCGCGCATCAACTGGTCGGACGATTGGGCAATAAACGAGACGAGGGGTATGAGGGCGAGCGCCATAACCGTCAGCGCCACGATCGCTTCAAGGAGTGTGAACCCCGCTGTGGACCGCGATGCCATGGGTTATTCCACCAATACGGCGCGGCAGTGCGGTGGCTTCATATCGTAGGTATATTGAAGGCGCCCCACGGCCACCGATATCGTCCCGCCCGTGCAAAAGCCCGAGCCCATGAAGTAGATCGGCGCCGCGGCCACCAATTCCCATCCCGCCGGGAGCGGAATCTTGGCAGGTGCGGCGTTAACCGGGGGAAGATGTTCGCGCGCATTGGGAAGAAGCGAGCGCGTCAGCATGCCTGGGTTCAGCGTCTCGCCAAAACCGCCGCGCTCCTGTTTGCGGACATCGCGGCCAGCCTCGGTATACGTGCCAAACAGGATCATGTCGGTGTTTTCGCGCACCGCCGCGTAGGACAGACCGTTCAGCGTTTGTTCAAGCATGTCGCGCTGGGTGGCGAACTCGTAGCTCGAGGCCATGGTTCCCAAGCGCGGGAAAACAATCGCGCTCGTCATACTCATGATGACAAGAACGATCAGGATTTCGAGAAGCGTGAAACCGCTGGAAGCGCGCGCGCGAAGGGTCTGTGAATCAGGGAGCGGCATTGGCGATAGACTTCGGCAGGAGCCCGACATCGGCATTGATGTCTTCACCCCCGGCCTCGCCATCAGCGCCTAAACTGTAAAGTGCTACGCTGTTTCCGGTCAGCGGTTCGAATTGATACGGATTGCCCCACGGATCGGCGGGCAGATCTTCCGACAGATAGGGGCCCCTCCACTTGCGTGAGACGCGCTCGTCATCGGGTGCCTTCACCAACATGCCAAGGCCTTCGTCTTTCGTCGGGTAGCGGCCGATGTCTAACCGCATCGTATCGAGCGCGCTTTTCAACATGCGGCTTTGGGTCTCGGCGGTCGTTTGACGCGACGTGTCGACCCGCCCCATGAGCTGGGGACCAACCAAACCCGCAAGAAGACCGATGATGACCAGCACCACCAACATTTCGAGCAGTGTGAAGCCGCGGGACGCTGCGTGCGAGGCCCGGCCGATAGCGTGAATTTCGCCGACGTTTCGCATTAGAGTGCTACCTGATTGACAGACGTGATTGCTAACATAATG
Source organism: Fidelibacterota bacterium (assembly GCA_947473445.1). Lineage (GTDB taxonomy): Bacteria > Pseudomonadota > Alphaproteobacteria > Rhodospirillales > Rhodospirillaceae > SHVO01. Next base: position 4,031 of record CANJEU010000031.1, read on the forward strand.
GCCGCAACGATGCCACCGACGACGATGCCGATGAGCAGGATGGCCGCCGGTTCAAGGAACAGGAGGAACTGTTTCATGCGCTGGCGCGCCGTATCTTCGTAGAGAGCGGCCAGCGATTTCAGCATCGTCGGCAGCTCGCCCGATTCTTCGCCCACCTGAATCAGGCTGAGGGCGGTATCGGAGAAGGCCTGCTGGCTTCCGATCGCCGCCGACAGCGATTGGCCGGCGCGCACAAGCTTGGAGGCCTGATCGAGTTTGTCTCGCAGACTCGAGAGCGTCACACCGTCGCGCGCAAGCTGCAAGCCTTTGATGAGATCGACGCCGTTGGACAGCATCGTTCCGAGCATCGAGGCCCAGCGCGCGACTTCGGCTTCCTTGAGCCAAACTCCGATCAGCGGCAGCCCGGCCAGGAACTCGCGCATTTGCGCCTGACGCGTAGGGCTCTTGAAAATAGAATACGCAAACCAGACGAGTCCGCCGACGACCGCCAGCAGCAACAGCTTATTGGTACTGAGGAACATCCCCGTCTTGATCACCACCGCTGAAATCCAGGGCAGAGGTTCCTTGGCGTTGGCGACCATCGCCGAGAAACGCGGCACGACGACGATGAAAATGAAAATGACGGCGGTTGTGCCGGCGGTGATCAGAATGGCCGGATAGGTCAGTGCGTTGCGAATGTCCTGACGCATCTGGCGGTCGTAGGCCATCTGCGAGGCAGCGTCGTCGAGCGCCTGGCCCAAGTGACCGATCGCTTCCCCCGAGGCCGCGAGCTGGTTGACGTAGGGCGGAAGCGTGGGCATCGCCAGGGCCAGCGCATTGGTGAAGGTATCCCCGCCGCGCAGGCGCTTTTCCATGCCCGCAAACGCTTCGGCCAAAATGGGATGGCCGGCCTGATTTTTGAGCGTCCCGATTCCCTGGACCAAGGGAACGCCGGCTTTGAGCAGCAGGGCCAATTGCTTCAGGGCGAGGATCCGGTCTTGCACCGAAGGTCCGCGCTGTCGGTTGAACAGGCCCGATTTGGCGCTTTGCGCCTTCACTGTCGCGGCGGCAATGCTGATGACCGTCAGCCCCTGACCTTCCAGCGTCCGCTGCGCGTCACGCTCGTGGTTGGCGTCCAGGCGTCCCGTGAGAACGCGGCCGCCGCCGTCAATGGCTTCATATTGAAATGACTGGAACATTCGACTTTTGCCGCAGGTCTAGGCAGCCGGGAACATAACTCGAACCGGCGAGTTCGGCGGCTTACATGAATGTCAGTTTTAAAGCCCAGGGTGTGCTGCGGGCCCGTGTTTATCGGCCGGGCGGCACGCCCCGGATGTGGCGTCCGGAAAGGGCGGGCGGCAAAGAAAAAGGGAGGGTGATTTCTCACCCTCCCTCGATCTCTTTAAGTCGGCGAACCGACTTAAATTAGCTGATTACGGCTGATTGCTGGTGTTGCCGCTATTGCGGTAACCCGACAGGTCAGCAACCGAGTTGCCATCGAACAGGATGTGCTGAACGTAACCGACGATCGGGCCGGTAATGTTCAGGGTGTACGAACCAACGCGGCTCGCGGTCGGGACGTTTGCGCCACCGGCCGGGAGTTTCGTTGAGGTCGTCGTACCTTCGATTTCGGCGGCCGACAGCTGCATCGTGGTGCCCGGCAGGATCGAGGCCGTGGTGAACGCAGCGCCGAGGGTCGCATTGCCAACAGTGTGATCGTCGTTGTTAACCGTGATCGTCACAACGCCAGCAACCGCGCCGTTGTTATGAATACGGAGGTACGAACCGAACGGCCCGTTGGTCGAAGCGTTGAAGGTGTTGACTTCAGCGCGGAAACCACCCTGGCTCACGGCCGCTGTCGCGGACGATGCCGTGGCCAGCTGCTCTGAGAGCTGAACGGAGGAGGTGGCCGTTCCAGCAACCGCCGATGGGATCGCCGTCGTGCCCTGGAACTGTACCGTGACCATGGCCGAGGTGCCGTTTACCCAAGTCGTGGTACCGATCGTGAACGTCACGGTGCCGCTGGAGAAGTTAGCGACTGTCGTGACCGGGCCGACGCTACCGGCACCAGCAACGAGGCTCACAGAGCGCACAGCGGCGCTTGAGAGGATCGTGCTGGAAACGGAGATCGCCGTGGTGTTGGCAAGGTTGGTCGACACGGCCGAAGCCACCGCGAGGCCGGCATCGATCGCACCGGTCATCGAGAGGCGAATGGTGGCGAGGGTGACGGACAGGCTTCCGTTTGTCGGGAGCGAGAGCGAAGTGAACGCGGCCGGTGTCGTCGTGGCGCTGGCGGTCACTGAGGTGCCAGCAGTGGAGTTAACTTGAAGCGGAACCGCCGAGGTGAGGATCGTGCCAGAGGACGACGCTTCAAAGGTCTGCGACGTATTGGCCGGATTGTAGACACGGCCGGTGAGGGTGACCAAGCCGCCGGCTGTAGCCAAGCCCGATGCCGAGTTGAAAGTCACACCCGTCAGACCAATGCCGTAAGCTACGCCCGTCTGGCCCATGCCGGTGCTGATCGCGCAGTCGTTGACGACCAACATTTCGACGAGGGCGGTAATGCTGGCGCAGGCCACGCCACCCGACGCTTCACCGCTCACGGTGGCAACGTTGGTCGCCGTCGAGGTGAAGATTACGACGTTCGCAGTCGTCAGGCCGGCTGTGATAAAGCGTGCGCCGGTGATCGTGAACTCGGTCGTGAAACGCGTGGTAACGCCCGAGAAGTTGTTGTTGTAGCGCATGCCGAAGTTGCGGCCGGCGGCAGGCGCGCCACCGATAACAACAGCGTTGGCGGTCGAAGCGGTCGTCGAGAACACCGAGGTGGTAATGGTGATCGGCGAGGTGGTGAAGACCGAGCTATCAAAACGGCCAATCGTGCCGGCATTCGCCGCACCCGACAGAGACGTCGACGCCAGCAGCGCACCGCTGAGCGTGTAGAATTGAGTCTTATTCATGTAATGGGATCCCCTTAAGGTTTTAGATCTGGTTCACACGTTTCCCTGCGGGAAAAGCGAAAGCGCCCGTCAGCGCGTCGCTATATCACCTCCGCGTCCGCTTATTGTCAAGGCGCGCAAGACCGGAATTCGGCCGTATGTGGCTTTTTTCTCGTTACTTTTGGGCCGAATATCGCGTTGGAGACGAGACGTTAACCTGCGGTTAACAGAGGTTGCCGGAAGGGTTACGCCGGAGCCTTAAAATCGGTCCCTGAATCCCAGCGAAGAGACTCTTTTCTGGTGTTTACAACAACTTCAACCACTCAAAAGCAGAATCGGCCTGCAAGCCTCTGATATTATACAATAATTTAAGACAGCGGGGTGGTCGTCTCCGGCTTTACGACGTACCAACATCAGCAAAAGCATGGCGAATCGCCTCGATTCCGAGATCACCGGGCATGCGGAGGAGGCGAATCGCACGATACCAAGGACTGTAGTTGCCCTCGGTGAACCAATACCAGTGGCGCTTTCGCCCGTCGGGTACGTAAAGCGCGGTGGGGACGTCCAATGCACCAGCGAAGTGAGCCGTCGTATTGCTGATGGTCACGACCGCATCGCACGCGCTGACTTGGGCGCCGAACGCATCCAGATCGATCAGAGGGTCGATCCGCCGATCATTGACCATTTTGACGCGATGCGTGTCCTCGAATGCTGCGATCTCATCTGCAACCTCGCCGTACTGCAAATTTACGAAGGTCACGCCCGGAAGGGTCAGCACCGGCGCGAGATCGGCCAGTTTCAGTCCCTTCTGGTGCGTGAGGCTGGGATTTATGCTGCGCCATGATACACCGATCACTCTATTTCCCGGCGCATCGCGCAGGTAATCCTTCCTTAGCCGTGTTGCATGATCCTGGTCCGCGCGCAGCACGCCCGCCGTGTTGGGAAAAGCAGCGAAGTTTCGCCGCACAATCGCGCCGAGATCGAGCACCGAGCAATGGTAATCAAAATTCCGGTGCCCGAGGGCCGAGGGGCCGCCTGCTGGCCCGCGCTCCGAAACAATTTCAAGTGTTGGAAAAGATCGCCGGTAAAGGGGCGCGAGCCGTGGATCGCATTCCACCACGCAGGTTGCCGCGCGAGCCGCTACTTCCGGGATCATCGAGCCGTAAAGAAGTTCGTCGCCCACCCCTTGGTCGCCCCACAAAAGGATGCTTTTGCCGCGCAGGTCATCGCCCTGCCACTTGGGCCAAGGCCAGCGCCGCGGCACGAACGGAAACCGCGGATCTTCGAAGCGGCGGGCGTAGCCTTCCCAGCCTTCGGACAAACTACCGAGCGCGAGATAAGTCATGCCACGGTTGACGATGGCCCCTACGTTCGCCGGATCATCGGCGATGGCGCGATCGAATAACGAAACAGCGCCCTGACGATCACCCAGCGCTTCGGCTTGATTGGCAAGGTTGTTCCACGCATCCGGCCAATGGGGACGCAGGCGCAGCGCAATTTCCAGATGAGCCGCCGCCTCGCGATAGGCGCCGCGGAACGTGTGCAGGTTTGAGTAGGCGTAGTGGATGTCGGGGTTGCCCGGATTAAGCGCGAGAGCGCGCTCGAACGCGGCGGCCGAGGCGCTCGCGGCGGCGTCGCGGTTTCCGGCGGAGGTCGTCGGCAAACTCTTCTCAAGGCAAGCGCCCAAGTTATAAAAGCCGCGCGCGTCCATTGGGCACTTTTCCGTCATGGTGCGGAAAGCGTCGATCGCTTCGCTCGCGCGGCCCATCGTGTGGAAAGTTAGGCCAAGGTTGAGATGTGCATCCGCGTAGGCCGGGTTGATCTCAATGGCCTTTGCGTAAGCGGTTAGCGCCTCGGCGCGCCGTCCCAATGCGGCCAGCGCCAATCCTTTATTAAAATACGGATCGGCGAAGCCGGGCAGGGATCTTGCGGCAAGATCGAAAAAAGTTATGGCATGCTTGTGACGGCCACTATCGCTCGCCACGAGCCCTTTGAGATTAAGGGCATCTGGATTGTTGGGATTGGCTTTCAACACTTTGTCGTACAGACGCTCGGCGCCGCGGAGATCACCCGCCTGATGCCGAGCGGCCGCGTCCTGAAGCCAGGCCATTATCGGCGGCGCAGAAGGTCGCGTCATGAACGTTGATCCTCCGGTGTTTCGGCCCAGGTTGCGATCTCCGCCGCGACGCTCGCGGCAGGCCCGATCTCCCACGGCCGTTCAGGATCGATTTCACGCGCCCGCGTTATTTTTACCGATGGATACCACGGACTATCCGCACGGCGCAGGAACCAGTACCACATCGTGCCCTTGCCGTGCGGCAGCATCAGGTGCGTGGGAATATTCTGCGACCCGGCGACGTGCACGGAGGTGTTTGACGCCGTCACCACGAGGTCGAGTGCCGCAACTTGCGCGAAGAATATGTCCATGTCTTTAAGCTGATCAACTTCGGGATCTTGAAATACGTCTACCCCAAAACGCGCGCGCGCGTCAGAAAGGTCGGCGGCGCAGTCGCCGTACTGGAGATTGACAAAGAAAAGGCCCGGGATTTTCAGGATGGGCGCGAGATTGTTCAGCGAGGTGCTTTTATTTGCGCCGGCGCGCGGGTTGAGGCTCCGCCAGGCTATTCCAACGATCCGCCGTCCCGCCGCGAGTTGTGCGTACAACGTGCGGAACTTCTCAACCCTTTCCCTATCCGCCTTCAAGAATCCGGTGTGCGCCGGGAAGCTCGCGAAATCGGGCCGCAGATATTTTCCAAGACTGCCGGCCGCGATCTGAAAATCGTACGACTGCCCGTTGGCTGCAGCTTCCAAAGGACGAACTCGCGGAATCACGGTCGTGCCGGGAAACGATCTTGCGAACACCGGGGCCAGCCGTCCCAGGCATTCAATCAGCACATGACCGGCCTGCGCCATCAAATTGTGAATCATCGATGCATGCAGAATCTGGTCGCCCGCGCCCTGCTCCATCCACACCAGGATTCTCTTGCCGGCGAGATCTTCGCCGCGCCACTCGGGCGATGGGCGTCGAACCGCGTCAACATAAGCGACATCGAATCGGGCCTCGTGCTCGGCCCAACCATTGTCGAAGCGCCCCAGGTTGAGAAGCGCGAGGGCCCGGTTGTACCGCGCGGCGGAATCCATACGCCCCAAAGATATTGCTTTATTGTGGATGATGAGCCCCGCGGCGAACCAGCCAAGATCTGTCGCGGTGGCGGCAATGTTGGCGTAGGCCTGGCGTGTCGGTTCGATGGATAGCGATTTCTCAAAAACTGAAATTGCATCCTCGTGCCGGCTTTTGTCGCGGTAGACATTTCCCAGATTGATATAAGCTTTGACGAAATCGGGTTTCTCCGCGATCACCTGCTTGAAGTGAAGCTCGGCTTCGTCGAGTTGCCTGGCATCCTGAAGCGCCGTCGCCAAATTGAACCGGATCAGGTGATTGCGCGGGCTTAACGCAACCGCTTCGCGATGAGCTTCGGCGGCTTGTGCAAATTGTCCCAGCTTGCGTAGGTGTTCGCCTATCGTACTGATGATTTCCGCGCGGCGTTCGGCAGGCCATGTCGTCTGCGTTGCGAGTGCTGCGCGCAGGTTTTCAATGGCCGGCGCATAGGCCCCGCGCAAGGAAAACGCATCGGCGAGCGCAAGTAGGATGTCAGCGTTACGCGGGGCGAGAGTCTGCGCCTTCATCAATGCGCTTACAGCCTCATCGACGATTGCCGTCCGCGAGGTTTCGTCCGTCAGCGAGGCGCTCTGCGTCAGACTGTATCCAAGATTATAGTATCCTCTGGGATCCTGCGGGCAGATGGCGGTCATCGCGCGGAACGCCTCGAGCGCCTCGGCTGTTTTTCCCGACTGCAGCAGAAGGCTTCCCGCATTAAGACGCGCCTCGGCGTACGCCGGATTCTGACGAATAGCCTCGTTGTATGATTGCAGGGATTCGGCGCTGTTCCCGACGGCGGTTAGCGCCATAGCCTTGTTGAAGTGCGCTTCTGGGAATTTTTCGGCTCCGGAGGCGGCACGTTCAAACAGGCGGAGCGCCTGGGCATGGTCGCCTTCATGCATTGCGATCAAGCCGCGGAGATTGAGCGCGTCGGAGTTCGTCGCATCGCGCGTGAGTATCTTGTCGTAAAGCCGTCCGGCCTCGCGCAGCCGACCTTGCTGATGCAGGGTCAGTGCCTTCTCAAGGGCCGCTGCGACCTCCGAACCCTTCATAACCTATTCTTGCCCCATGTATCCACGAATGCACTTAGCGCTGCCTGCGCGCGCTCGACGACGTCGCTCCAGTCGCCGCGGCGCGACTGGCGGAACAGCCTGACGGACGGATACCAAGGACTGTCCTCTCGGTCGAGAAACCAATGCCACTGCGCACCATAGCCGCGAGGCGCGAACACCCATGTGGGTACATTCA
>CANJEU010000032.1 GCA_947473445.1 Fidelibacterota bacterium
CGTGGCCGCGCCCTGTACGCCCATGCGGCGCATGACCGCAGCAACGGCGGCGAGGTCGGCGCGTGTTAAAATCCACGCGAAAATTGCGATCCCGGCGAGCAGCGTAACAAGTTTGAAAAGGCGCATGGAATGTTTGGGCCGCTGATCGCCGGCGCCGCCGGAGGGGTCATATCTTTGACAGAATTTCGCGCGCATTATAGGCGTATCGATCCAGCCGCCAAGGGAGCGCGCCGTGCGCCGTTTCGTTTGTCTTTTCCTCTGTTTTAGCCTCTTCACGCTCGGTGCGCCGGCGCGGGCGGCTCTTGTGGAAGATAAGCCCAGCGCTGTTCTGATGATCGAGAAGCTTCATAACGCGCTGCTCGATGCGATGAAGCAGGGCGGGAATATGACCTTTGCCCAGCGCAAGCAGATGCTCGCGCCCGTCGTCCATGAAGTTTTCGACCTAGAGACGATGCTGCGCGCCTCGGTCGGCGGTGGGTGGCAGAAACTGTCCGAGGATGAACGCAAAACGCTGAGCGAAGCATTCGCGGGCTGGACCATTGCGACATACGCATCGCAGTTCAAGGCGTGGAACGGTGAAGCTTTGACCATTGCCGGATTCAGCGATCCGGAAAAATCCAACGTGCTGGTGAATACAGAAATCAAACCGAAGGCTGGGAAATCAACCGCGTTGCAGTACCGCTTGCGCCAGAAGCCCACCGACAAAAACGATGGACCCTGGCAGGTGGTCGACATTCTGCTCGACGGCGCCGTCAGCCAACTGGCCTTGCGCCGCGCCGATTTTGCCAAGGTGTTCACGACCGGCGGCGCGCTGGCGTTGGCCTCGCACCTCAATATGCTCACCGCCACTTTGGAAAAAGCCGGTTAGTGGCCGCGCTGCGGCGGCGGTCCCAGCAGCGCGGGCAGCACGATCAATGTTGCAAGCAAATTGAATGCGAGAGCCATGGTCAGAAGCAGACCCATGCTCGCCGTGCCCACATGGGTCGCCAGTGACATGCTGCCGAACGCCGCCGTATCGGTGAGCGCGCTGAACAACATGCCGCGTCCGGCAGGTGACGACAGCAATAGGGCTTCACCTTCACGCCACGCCGAGACGAAGTGGATGGGATAGGCGACGCCCACTGCGAGCAGCAGCGGCAGGGCAATGATATTGGCGAAATTCAGTGAGAAGCCGATGAGCGCGCACGCGCCTAACGTCAATGTGACGGCGAGGACCAAGGGGGCAAGCACCCGCAGGACATCGTCAACGCGGCGAAACATCACGAGGAGGACGATGGCAATGGCGACGAGCGCTAGGCCGCCCGCCGTCGCGAAGGCCTGCGTGACGATGCGGCCGCTTTCATAGATCACGACAGGGGGGCCGTAAGCGTCGGGGGCCACGGCACGCACCGCGTTCGTGAACCGCGCCATGGCGTCGATGTCGCGGCTGGAATCGGCTGGGAAAATCTGGAGACGATAGCGCCCATCCCGGGCCACATAGGCTTCACGCATATGCGCCGGCAGGTTTTCCACCCGAACCGGCGCAGCGCCAAGCATCGCGCGCAGCGGGGACAGCGCATCCTCAAATCCTGCCAGAAGCGACGTCGAGAGCCGATCTGCCAGGGCCGGATCGTTACGATCGATAAGCCGCGCGAGCGCGTCCCGCACTTCGACGGCCGAGGTGAGCAGCGGTTCGGCGGCATGCGCCGAACCAAGATAAGCCTCAGCGGCACTGCGTGCGGCGCGCGCCGAGGCCAGAACCTCATCCCCCGTCGGCGGCGGCAGGGCGCCGGTTGGATTGACAACCGGGTCGAGGAATAGCGCCATATCGCCCAGCGCTGTGAGTTTTGCGTCCTGATCCGCGGGCAGTAAATCGAACAGAGATTGAACCCGGCCAACGTCGGGGAGCTTTGTCAGTTTGTCCGAAAGCGCGCGAATATCTTCCGGCGAATTTACAAGAACGCTGACCGTATTCGCGTTCACCAAGGGATCGTCCATTAGCTCCAGCGCTGTCGTCATGGACTCGGTGTTCGGATCTTTAAGCTTGATGGGATCGAAATCGAAGACGAGGCGCGGCAACGCAAACGCAGCGACGACCATCAACGCCGCGGCGCCAACCATGACGGCGCGACGGTGCGCGAGCAGCCCGCGGTTGAAAGGCGCGACGCGCGCAAATCCGACCGGTGAAGTCTCGGGCTTCAACCGCAGGACGCTCAACAGTGCCGGCATCAAAGTGAAGTTGAGAATGAAGGCGATGATGATTCCCCCGCCTGCGATCACGCCCAGTTCGGCCACGCCTCGATAGGCGGTGGGCAAAAAGCAGAAGAAACCAATCGCGACCGTCGCGGCGCTGAGCAGCAGCGGCTCGGCCATGGTCCCGCCCGCGGCATCCAAGGCCTCGGGATCGTTCGTTGAGGAGCGTTTGAGTCGCTCGGCCCTGTAATGCAGGCAGTACTGCATCGCAAAGTCCACCGCGATGCCGACGAACATGAAAATGAACGCGATGGAGATCAGATTGATTTCGCCGACGCTGATCGCGGCCCATCCCAAGGTAAAGAGAAACCCGATGAACAAAGTTCCGAGCGTGACGCCCACCAGACGCACTGACCCGAGCGCCAGGACCAACAGCACGGCCACCCCGCCGACGGCGAGTGATCCGGCGAGCGTGGTGCCGGTGGCGATGGTCGCGAACTCTTCATCCGTCAGCGGCACTTCGCCGGTCAGCCGGACCTTGAATCCGTTGGCTGCGGATAGGCCTAGGTCGGCGGCGCTTTGGCGGACAAAGGCCGTTGCGTCCGCGCCCTGCTCAAGCGCGGTGAGGTCCAGCTTTGCTTTTGCGATGACCAGCGCGCGTGGGGGCCGCGCGCCTTGCAGGGGGCTGAACAGACCGCTCCAATCCATACCGGCTCTTCGGCCCGCGAGCGCGGCATCGATGGCCCTTGCGGCTTGCGTCGCCGTTGGCGCGACCCCGGCGATGGAAGCGTCACCCCCGGCCCCGGCGTTAAACGCAAGTTCGAGCAGGCTGAACAGGCCCCGCGCACTGCGATCGTTTGAAATGGCTCCCAGCAGCGGTTGCGCTGTCGCGAGTTCGGCCCCTATGGCATCAATCTCGGCCGGCGAAAGATAAAGCACGCCGTTGTTCGCGAAGAACGGGCCCCCGGTCGGATTGTATGCGCCGACGAACAGCGCGGTATTGGCGGCAAGACGTGTGGCAAGCTTGTCGGCGGCCTGATTTGCCCGGACTGTCGAGGGGCCATCAATCACGGTGACAATCAGTTCGACCTCGCCGGGGAACTGCATGTCGAAAGCGCGTTCAGCGATCCGGAATGGGAGATCGGAATCGAACAGGGCGGTTGTATCGGTGTTGACCGACAAGGTACGAAGCGCGCCGTAGGCCGCGCCGCTCGAAAGGAGAACGATGACCGCGATCATCGTCCAGGGGCGGGTGCGGCTGGCGTGCACAGCGCGTGATGCGATGCGCGTCAGATCCATTTGCGAAGGCCGAAGGTCTCGATGGGACGAATATTTTGCCGCGCGCGCATGTTGCCTCGTTTCGTGGAGCATGCTCGAATAAGTTATGAATCCAAAGCCTGAACTTGTCGACACAGACGGATCGATAGCCCAATGACCGCACTGGTGACCGGCGCGACGGGCTTCGTTGGCTCAGCGGTGGCGCGCGCCCTGCTGGCGCGCGGCGAGACCGTGCGCGTCCTGGCGCGGACCGGCGGCGACCGGCGTAATATCGAGGGGCTCGCCGTCGACATTGTCGAAGGCGATTTGCGCGATCAGGCGGCGCGCCTCAAGGCGGTCCAGGGCATCACCAGCCTTTATCATGTGGCCGCCGACTACCGCCTTTGGACCCGCGATCCCGCCGCCATGTTCGCGACCAACGTGGAGGCGACCGCAAGCCTGCTGCGCGAGGCGGCTGACGCCGGCGCACGCCGCATGGTCTACACCAGTTCGGTCGCGACCCTTGGCCTGTTCCCTGATGGACGTGAAGCCGACGAAGTCACGCCCGTCGCGGCGGCCGATATGATCGGTCCGTACAAACGGTCAAAGTTCGATGGCGAGGAGCGCGTGCGCGCGCTCGCCGCCGCCGGCCTTCCCATCGTCATTGTGAACCCCACCGCGCCGGTCGGCCCGCGGGACGTTAAGCCTACGCCCACCGGCCGCACCATCGTTGAGGCCGCGGCCGGGCGCATGCCCGCGTTCGTCGATACGGGGCTGAATATCGTTCATGTGGACGACGTCGCCCATGGGCATCTGCTCGCTCACGATAAAGGACTCGTTGGCGAGCGTTACGTTCTTGGGGCGGAAAACCTCACGCTGCAGCAAATCCTCACGCGCATCGCGGGCCTCGTGAATCGCAAGGCGCCGACGATCCAAATTCCCAATGCCGCGATCCTGCCGATCGCCTACGCGGCTGAGTTTTTTGCGCGCGCATTCAATACGGGCGAGCCTTTCGTTACCGTCGACGGGCTTAAGCTCGCACGCAAAAAAATGTTCTTCTCGAGCGCCAAAGCCGCGCGTGACCTTGGCTACACGGCGCGTCCCGTGGACGACGCCTTGATCGACGCCATCGCTTGGTTTCGCACGCACAAATATCTGTAGCCTCCCTGCGAAGGAGGTGTTGATACACAAATGGCCGCGCGAGGGACGCCGGGATAGTCTATCACGTCGTCCGGACTGTGAGAGGCAACACCGTTTTGGGAGTGAGGCGATTGGTCAGATTTAAAGTGTGGGCGAGCGTGCTCCTTTTGGCCGCGAGCGCGGCGTCCCCAGCGGCGGCGGATAACGGTTTCACGACCTATGGCGACGTCGCACGCTACGCGCTTCCGGCAGGCGCGGTCCTACTTTCGCTCTCCAAGGACGACACCGAGGGCCTGAAACAACTGCTCGCCAGCGGCGCTGTTACGCTCAGTACGACTTATGCCCTCAAGTACGCCGTAGATGATACCCGCCCGAACGGCGGACGCCGGTCCTTCCCGTCCGGACATACGGCGGCGGCGTTCACGGGAGCAGCTTTCATTTACCATCGTTACGGATGGGAATGGGGATTGCCGGCTGAACTTGCGGCCACGGCAGTCGCCGTCAGCCGTGTCGACGGCAACTATCACCGTTGGCGCGATGTCGTCGCTTCAGCGGTCATCGCGCATACCTCGGCCTTCTTCTTGGTCGACCGGCTGGATGAACGGGTGGCACTCATGCCGATGATAGGCGCGCGAGACGGGGCGTTCGGACTCGTCGGCGCTGTAAGGTTCTAGATTACGCCGATGCCCGCGCCGGCGCGGCCATAGCCCGGCGCGCGATCATGCGCTGCGGCGGCAGATAAACCGTTACGATGGTGCCGACGCCGCGCGTGCTGGTCAGGGCGAGTGTGCCGTCATGCAGCTTGACGAGTTGATCGGCGAGCGGGAGTCCGAGCCCGGTTCCCTGCACGCGCCGTCGTTCGGCATCGCGGCTTTGCACGAAGGGCTTTAATACTTCGGCGAGTTCGTCGTCGGCGATGCCCATGCCGCTGTCGGTCACGATCAGCTCAACACCGCCGTCCACAGCGCGCCGCCCTTCGATGCGAACAAAACCTCCTGCGGGCGTGAACTTGACAGCATTGGAGATCAGGTTCAGCAAAATCTGATTGATCTTGCCAGCGTCGACCATAACATCGGGCAGATCCGCTTCGATGCTCACCTCAAGGCGCAATTCGGCGGCTTCGATCGCTTGCCGCATGAGGCCGCCCGCGTGCTCGATCAGCGCGCCAATGTTCGTCACATCTTCATCCAGCTCGGTTTTGCCGGCTTCGACTTTCGAAAGATCGAGGATGTCGTTGATGATGCTGACGAGGTGCCGGCCGCTCTCGTGAATCGAACGCGCGAAATCCACATACTGCGGATTGCCCACCGGCCCCTTGAACTGGTTATGGATGACCTCGGCGAAGCCGATGATGGCGTTCAAGGGCGTGCGCAGTTCGTGGCTCATGTTGGCAAGAAATCGCGACTTGGCGCGGCTGGCTGCCTCGGCTTTGTAAGCAAGCTCGGCGTTCTGGATGCGCAGGCGAACATTCTCGACGAACGTCTGGTGCCCGTTCCGTCCGGCCAAGATGAGGAAGATGCCATAGAGCACCGTGTAGGCGACAATCCCGGGCGCCATTCGGTCGCCGGAAATCGCTACTGCGATCCAGGGCGGGATGATTGCAAGCGCGAGGAACGCCACCATGCCCGCCGGTATGCAGTAGAGCATGATGGTGGCGCCGGCCGCCGTACCCGCGATCATACTGAAGGTCAACAGGTCGACGCCCGCGTCTGGCACGGAGATTACGAGAGTCGTTGTGAATGCGCCCCAGAGAAGTCCGTAGCCGGCGGCCCAGGCCACCAAGCGGGTAATCGTGCGGTCTTTGATTTCCTGAGGCCGGCGACGTCCGCGCCGGCTGGCCCATATATAAAGCTGCCGCAGCGCCGCGATTTGAAAAAATACGAAGAGGGCGAGAAACGCCGGGTGGCGGAAGTAGGGATACGCCGCGGCGGTCAGGATGAAGGAATTGGCCGAGTGCGCGATGGCCGCGATGGGTTGCAGCCGCACGACCGCGAGCAGCCGCTCGACGTTGAGTTCGCGTTCGATGTCGGGCGCGAGCGCCGGCTTCATCCACAAGGCATGCCAGCGTGCCATTCCGCGAATCACATCCCCAAGGTCACACGCGCGCCGCATGACGGGCGCACCGCGCTAGCTTACCCCGGACGGCCTTTGAAATCATCCGTCCTATAGAAGCAATTAGACCGCGGTGCCGCCAACAGTGAGCTGTTCGATTTTCAGGGTCGGTTGCCCGACGCCGCAGGGAACGCCCTGGCCGTCCTTGCCGCAGGTGCCGACGCCGGGGTCGAGCTTCATATCGTTGCCGATCATGGAGATCTTGGTCATAGCATCGGGGCCGTTTCCGATCAGCGTCGCGCCTTTCACCGGGCGGCCGATCTTACCGTTTTCGATCATGTAAGCTTCGGTCGCCGAGAAGACGAATTTGCCAGATGTGATGTCGACCTGCCCGCCGCCGAAGTTGACAGCGTAAAGGCCCTTTTTAACCGACGAGATGATTTCATCGGGGTGGCGGTTGCCCCCCAGCATGAAGGTGTTGGTCATGCGCGGCATCGGATGATGGGCATAGGACTGACGCCGGCCGTTGCCGGTGGGGCGCATGTTCATCAGGCGCGCGTTCAGGCGGTCCTGCAGATACCCGGTGAGAATGCCGTCCTCGATGAGGACCGTGCGCGAGGTTGGCGTGCCTTCGTCATCGACCGTCAGCGAGCCGCGGCGATCATGGAATGTGCCGTCGTCGACCACGGTCACGCCTTTAGACGCGACGCGCTGTCCCATGAGGTTGGAGAAGGCGGAGGTTTTCTTGCGATTGAAATCGCCTTCAAGCCCGTGCCCGACCGCTTCGTGCAGAAGAATTCCCGGCCAGCCGGCGCCGAGCACAACTTCCATTTCGCCGCCCGGGGCCTCGACGGCTTCAAGATTGACCAGGGCTTGGCGCAACGCTTCATCCACCGCGCCTTGCCATGATTCCGTTTTCAGGAATTCGCCGTAGGTCACGCGGCCGCCGGTGCCGAAACTACCCGATTCCATGCGGCCCTTGTCCTCGACGATGACACTGACGTTCAGGCGCACGAGGGGGCGGATGTCGGACACGTTGTAGCCATCGGGGCGAAGGATATGAACCGCCTGCCACGAGCCGGAGAGCGAGGCGCTGACCTGTTTGACGCGCGGATCTTTCGCGCGCGCGTAAGCGTCGATCTCGGCGAGGGTCGACACCTTCATATCAAAGGGCACTATGGGCAGGGGATTTTCGTCGGTATAGAGCTGCTGGTTCGTGCCCGACGGCGGATCGGCCAGCGTGCCGCCGCGGCCCGCGCGTACGGCGCGCACGGTTTCTCCGGCCCGCGCGATGGACTGTTCCGTCAGCGTCGTGGAATGGGCAAAGCCCGTGGTTTCGCCGGCGACGGCACGCAGGCCGAAACCTTGCGATGTGTCGAAGGACGCGTTCTTGATGCGGCCGTCATCGAACGTGAAGCTCTCGGACTGGCAGTACTCGAGATAGAGTTCGCCGTCGTCGCAGCCCTGCAGCGCGTTCGAGACGATGCGGCTGACGGAACCCTTATCCATGCCGGTCTTGTCGAAGAACAGCGTGTCTGTCGTCTTGATGTCGGCCATGGAATTACTCCGCGGGTTCTGCGTGATACGGTGAAGTGTTGCGCGCTGTGACCGCGGGCGCCGTGCGTTGCGTGTGGGCAAACCAGACGGCCAACGTGAAAAGAATAAGAGCGCCCGCTTGATGGGCGAGCGCCAGGCTGAGCGGCACCTGCAATACAAGCGTCGAAATGCCGAGGGCCGCCTGGAGCAGGCCCATTGCCATCATCGCATTAAGGACCGTACGCGCGCGGCCCGCGACGGTGCTGCGGGCCCGCCACCACGTGAAAGTGATGACAATGACCAAGCTGATGGCCAGCATGCGATGATTGAACTGCACCGTGGTCGCGTCCTCGAATGCGCTCATGAACCAGGGTTGCATTGAATAAAGGCCTTCCGGGATCATCTGCCCGTCCATCAGCGGGAACGTATTATAGATAAGGCCTGCATTGATCCCCGCAACAAAGGCGCCCGCGCCAATTGTCAGCAGCGCGAAAAACGGCAGAAAGCGCGCAACGCGCCGCGTGAGCGGATCAAGGCTTGAAACGGGCGCCGGGCGATCATTCGCAAACAGATCAAGCGCGACCCAAAGGATCAATCCGTAGACGGTAAAGGCGAGCGTCAGATGCGCCGCGAGGCGATATTGTGAGACGTCGGGCCGATCGACGAGGCCGCTGGCCACCATGAACCATCCAAGCGCCCCTTGCAGGCCGCCGAGGATGAATAATCCGCCGAGTTTGTAGGAAAGTGGCCGGTCGACCGCGCCTTTCCAAAGGAACCACAGCAGCGGGATCGCGAAGGCAAAACCGATCAACCGGCCCCACAGCCGGTGCGTGAACTCGAACGCATAGATCGTCTTGAAGTCCTCCATCGACATACCGGCATTCTTGAGCCGGTATTCGGGAGACGTCTGATATGCGGAAAACTCTTCCTGCCACTGCGCTTCATTCAGCGGCGGCACCATGTGAAGCGGTTTCCACTCAACCATCGACAGACCCGATTCCGTCAGGCGCGTGGCGCCGCCGATCACAACCATGATGAAAATCATGGCCGCGCAGAACACGAGCCACCATGCGATGGCGCGCTGGGACGGTTTTTGGGTGGAAGCGGACGGAAAGGTGAGCATTGGCTTAGCATTAGGCCAAGCCCCGGCCGCGAACAAGACCGCGCCGGGAAACAATAGTAAACATTGACAACACAAGCCTTTGATCGGCGCCTTCGGCGCGTGTATGACGGCGGCGTCACCACTCTGGCATTTTAATGATTTCGGCTGCGTCTCAGGATTCCACCGTACTTTCCGTTGTCATCCCCGTCCGCGACGAGGCGGGCAATGTTGCCCAATTGGCCGCCGAAAGTCACGGCGCGCTGAAGGACATCCGCTACGAGATCATTTTCGTCGATGATGGCTCCACCGATGCGACGCCGGCCGAAATCGCCGCTTTGAACGATGCGCGGGTGCGGCTCATCTCGCATGCAAAGTCGTGCGGTCAGAGCCAGGCGACCATCACCGGCGTCGATGCCGCGCGGGGCACATGGATCGCCACCCTCGACGGTGACGGTCAGAACGACCCGGCGGATCTGACTAAACTCATGGTGGCCTGCGCCGCCGCGGGGCCCGAGGGGCATCGCACCCTTTTTATCGGCCGGCGCAGCTCTCGGCGTGACAATAAGCGCCGGCTCGTCGCCTCAAGGATCGCCAACGGCATTCGGGGCAAGGTGCTGGGAGATGCGACCCCGGACTCCGGCTGCGGCATAAAATTGCTGTCCCGGGCGCTTTTCCTTGCGCTTCCACGGTTTGATGCGCTCCATCGCTTTATGCCGGCGCTGACGCTACGGGCGGGCGGCAAAGTCGTTTCCATTCCGGTCGCGCACCGCATGCGTACGCGCGGTGCGTCGAAATACACGATTTGGCGGCGCGGCCTGATCGGGATCGTAGACATGCTGGGCGTCTTCTGGCTGATGCGCCGGAATACGACGCCAACCCTTAAGTTATGAGAGGTTCAAGATGAGCTGGTTCCTGGGGTGGTTCGCGACCATGAACCTCATGAAGTACATCGGGCTGGGCGGACAGCTGATCTTCGGCTCGCGCTTCTTCGTGCAGTGGTTCGCCAGCGAACGCCTGAAGCGCAGCGTCATCCCGCTCGCTTTTTGGCACCTAAGCCTTGTCGGCGGGGTGCTGACCCTGGTCTATGCGATTTATATTCAGGAGCCGGTCTTCATCATCGCTCAGGTCGGCGGCGTGCTGATCTACAGCCGTAATCTCTACTTCGTTTACCGTGACCGGCGGCAGGCTCACCCCCTTCTCGGACCCGATAGAACCTGAGCTCTGGGCCCAAATCGGCCCTTATTTCATGGCCGCTCCCCTTGACTTGAGGGTGGGGGGTAGTTACCTAGCTGGCACTCGCCGGGCGTGAGTGCTAACTGCAGCCCCGTCCGGGGACAAAACACTTTAACTATCAATAAGATAATGGAGGGAAACATGAAGTTTCGGCCTTTGCATGACCGAGTTCTGGTCGAGCGCGTCGAGTCCGACACCAAGACCAAGGGCGGCATCATCATTCCGGAGACCGCCCAGGAAAAGCCGATGGAAGGCAAAGTCATCTCCGTCGGTTCGGGCAACCGCGACGAAGCCGGCAAGCTCATTCCCCTCGATGTGAAGAAGAACGATCGCATCCTCTTCGGCAAGTGGTCGGGCACTGAAGTCAAGATCGACGGCAAAGAGCTGTTGATCATGAAAGAGTCCGACATCATGGGAATCATTGAATAGAGCATTTTCAGGCGAAGCGGACACTGCTTCGCTGAACAAGATGCGGCCTATCAAGAATCAGCCAGTCCTAGAATAAGAAAGGGACAACACATGGCAGCTAAAGACGTAAAATTCGGATCTGACGCGCGTGACCGTATGCTGCGCGGCGTCGACATTCTCGCCAACGCAGTGAAAGTGACGCTCGGCCCCAAGGGCCGTAAC
>CANJEU010000033.1 GCA_947473445.1 Fidelibacterota bacterium
GGATCAGGCTGGAGATTACCATAATGCCCATTACCACAGGTAAATCGCGCGTCTGAATCGCTTCAAAACCCAGCAGTCCGATCCCCTGAATGTTGAACACGCGTTCGATCAGGAAGCTTCCCGTCAAGAAAATCCCCAGCAGGCCGCCGATGCTGGTGGCGATGGGAATCAAGGAGTTGCGCAGCGCGTGCACGAACACCGCGCGCCGCCAGTTCAGCCCTTTAGCCAGGGCCGTGCGCACATAATCGGCGCTCATATTCTCAAGCAGGCTGTTTTTGACCAACATGGTTTCAACCGCAAAGGCGCCCACGAGATAGGCGGTCAGCGGCAGGATCGAATGCCACACGATATCGGCGATGCGCGCTCCCAAGGGCATACTCGCTGCGCCGACGGATTGGAAACCGCCCAAGGGGAACAGGTTGAACTGCACCGACAGCACGTTCACCATTACGGCGCCGAGCGCGAAACCTGGCACCGCGTATCCTATAAAAATCAACGCCGACGTCGCATTGTCGATCGCCGATCGATGCCGGATGGCTTTCAAGATGCCCAGCGGAATACAGATGGCGTAGACGAAGAACGAAGTAACGAGACCGTAGTAGATGGAAATGGGTAGACGTTCGGTGATGACGGTCATCACCGGCTCGTTGTAGCGAAACGACATCCCGAGATCGCCCTTCAGGGTCTTCCCCAGCCACAGGCCGTAAGCGACCAGAAACGGCTTGTCGAAACCGTAATACTCTTCCAGCGCTTTGAGTTGTTCATCGGGGATGACCAGTTGCGGCCGCCCGCCGCTTGCACTGCGCGGCGCTTGCGCCCCGCCCGCGCCCGCCAGCGAGAGGCGAAGCTGGTCGATCTGTCCGCCAGGGACGAACTGACAAAGAAGGAATGTCGCGAACGTGATTCCCAGGAACGTGGGAATCATCAATAGGATTCGGCGAACGATATAGTCGCGTAAGGCTTGACCGCGAGATTTCAAAGCACGTCCCGTCTTTAGCGCCGCGACCCGATGTTATTCCTCACGCGCGGCGGCGGCGGAAGATCATGAACAGCACCACAAGGCCCACCGCTCCCGCAAGGGCCATCAACAGGGTCTTCGAATTGTTACCGTCCGTCTCAGCCGGCGCGTTACGATTGCGCAGCACCTCGGCCACCTTTGCGGCCTTCTCCGTGTCTTCCCACCACAGGGCCGGCAACTGGCCGACCAGGGGCGTGACATCCATGCGCGCGAGTTTGCCCGAACGGGCCCACCATAAATCCGGCTTGGAGAACGTGGGCACCACATAGTGTCCCCACATGAGCACACGGTCCAAGGCATTGGTGTGCGCCACCAGGCTCTCACGGGTCTCGGACTTGATCAGGGCCTCGACGATCTCGTCGATCACAGGATCCTTCACGCCAATCCAATTTTCGCTGCCCTGGCGGTCGGCGGCCGCCGACCCCCAGTTCTCGCGCTGCTCATTGCCGGGCGAATTGCTCATGCCGCCCCAAAAGGGCTGCTCGGCCACCGTCATCTCGTAATCGAACTCGCTGACGCGGTTCAGATATTGCGTCGGATCGACAATGCGCATCGTCGCCTTAATGCCGAGCCGCTCCAAATTACGTGTATAGGCGCCGACCCATTTCTCGAAGGTCGGGATGCGCAGCAGAATTTCGAACGCCAGCGCCTCGCCGGTCTTCACATGCGTCAGCGCGCCATCGCGAATTTCATAACCGGCGGCCGCCAGCAGCTTCTGTGCGTCCAGCAGATTCTGCCGCAGCGCGCCTTCGTCGGGCGTGCGCGGCGGTGCGAAAGGCGTGGTGAAAACTTCGTCGGGAATGCGCCCTTTGTATTTCTCGAGAATGGCGAGTTCCTCGCCTTTGGGCAGACCCGTCGCGGCAAGCTCCGACCCCTGCCAGAAGCTGGTGAAGGGGGCCATCAATCCATAGCCCACCGTCTTGTTCGCCCCGTCAAAATCAAACGCCAGGGCCAAAGCCTTGCGCACGTTCCGGTCCGCGAACTGGGGCTTGCGCATATTCATCAGGAACGCGAAGCCCTCGTCGGGCTGTCCCGTCGTCCAGGAGTCGAGCACGATCGCGCCGGCATCGACCAAGGCCTTGTCATAGCCCGCGGCCCAGCGCGCGGGATCAACCTCGATGCGCAAATCCACCGAACCGTTTTGGAAGGCCTGGAACGCCACATCGTCGTCGCGGAAATATTCGACGCGTAGTTCGTCGAAATTATAAGCGCCGCGGTTCAAGGCCAGATCCTTGCCCCAATAGTTGGGATCGCGCTTGAGCACGAAGTAACGGCCCGCCTCAAATCGATCCAAGCGGTAAGGGCCGGTGGCGTTGGGGATGTCGAGGGTCGCGGCCTCGAAGTCGCGCCCTTCCCACCACTTTTTACTCAGCACCGGCAGCTCGCCCATCAGCATGGGAATTTCAGTGTTCTTGTCGTCCTTGAAGTGGAAGCGCACGCTGCGCTCGCCGGTCTTTTCGCTGCGCACCACATCGCCCCAATAGAGTTTGTAGCGCGGGTGGCCTTTGCTGATCAGGATGTCGAGCGAGAAGATCACATCGTCCGCGGTCACCGGACTGCCGTCGTGAAACCGTGCCTCGGGCCGCAGCACAAATTCAATCGACTTGCGGTCAGGCGCGACTTCCACCGTTTCGCAGAGCAGGCAGTATCTCGTATATGGCTCATCCGAGCCGAGGGTCATCAAGGGTTCGTTGAAAAAGAAGAACCAGCCGTTGCCCTGGTAATGAATGATGCCAGGGTGAGGTTTGTTGCCCTTGAATGAGAACACATTGAAGCTGTCGAAGGTGCCGATGGCCGAACGTACAATCGTGCCGCCCTTGGGCGCATCGGGGTTGGCGTAGGGAAAATGCGTGATATCGGCGGGAAACTTCGGCTCACCGTACAGCGTCAGGCCATGCACCGGTTTGCCAAGCACCATGGCTTCGGCCGTGCCCGGCCCTAGCGTCCAAACGGCTGCAAGGGCCGCCAGTGCCCTTGCGGTTCTCGCGACGTTACGCCTCACGGCTTGGCGCCTACCGCCTTCGGATCCATCCACCAATATTCAATGGCGGCATCAGGGCTGCCCATGCCGTAGAGCGGGAATTTCGCCGGATGCTGCAGCTTCGTCCAATAGCCGAAACGATCAGCCGCCGGCTGATAATGCAGCACGTTGAAATAATTCCACTGCAGCACCCGGTCGAGCGCTTTGGTCGCCGTGATCAGGCTTGGCCGGTCTTTGGCGTTCATGATGATGTCGATCAAAGCGTCGATCGCTCCATCTTTCACGCCGCCCAAATTGCGGCTGCCTTTGCGGTCCGCGGCGGCGCTTCCCCAGAACTCCAGTTGTTCGTTACCGGGGCTCAGGCTGTTCGAGACACCGCCCGTGGTCACGTCGAAGTCGGACTCATTGAGGCGGTTGATATACTGGCTGGTGTCGACCACACGGATATTGCCCTTGATGCCCAGACGCTCGAGGTTCTGGAACCACGGCAGCACGATGCGGTCCAGGCTCGCTTGAATCAGCAGCACTTCAAACGTGAAGGGCTCGCCCGTCTTGGCGTTCACCAGCGCGCCGCCTTTATTCACCCAGCCCGCTTGCGCCAGAAGGTCGCGCGCTTTCAGCAAATTGTCGCGCGGCGCGCCCAGCCCCGCGGTCACCGGCTGCTTGAATTCCTGCGTGAACACTTCGCCCGGAATCATGCTGCGCAGCGGCTCAAGCAGCGCAAGTTCATCTTTGCTCGGAAGGCCCTTGGCTTCCATTTCCGAGGGCTGCCAATAGCTGCGCAGCCGTTGGTACTGATTGTAGAACAGCGTCTTGTTCAGGGACTCGAAATCGAACGCGAGGTTCATGGCTTCGCGCACGCGCCGGTCGGCGAATTTTGCCCGGCGCAGGTTGAACGTGAACCCTTGCGAACGCAGCGGTAGGCCTGAGGTCACTTCCAGCTTCTTCACCCGGCCGTCCTTCAGCGCGGGAAACTCGTAACCCGTCGCCCAGCGCGCGGCGGTTGCTTCATAGTGAATGTCGTAAGCGCCGGTCTTGAAGGCTTCGAACTGCACGGTGTCGTCCCGGAAATATTCGTAGCGGATGCGGTCGAAATTATAATGGCCGCGCATCAAGGGCAGATCTTTCGCCCAGTATTTTTCGTTGCGCTTGTAGGTGATGAAGCGGCCGACCTCGAAAGTGTCGATGGTGTACGGCCCGCTGCCCACGGGGATGTCCAGCGTCGTCGCCTCGAAGTCGCGTTTGCTCCAATAGGCTTTCGACAGCACCGTCAACTGGCCGATGATCGAGGCCAGTTCATTGTTGTTCTTGTTCTTGAACGGGAAGCGGATCGT
Organism: Fidelibacterota bacterium; assembly: GCA_947473445.1. Taxonomy (GTDB): domain Bacteria; phylum Pseudomonadota; class Alphaproteobacteria; order Rhodospirillales; family Rhodospirillaceae; genus SHVO01. The sequence goes on from CANJEU010000033.1 coordinate 4,334, forward strand.
CTGCGCGTCGCGCACCACGGGTTTGTCGATCTCGCTCCAATACACGCGGTAGGCAGGCACGCCCTTTTCAACCAGCGTCGTGAAGCTGAAGGCGACATCCTCGGCGGTGATGGGCGTACCGTCCGAAAAGCGCGCTTCCTTGCGCAGCTTGAACTCGGCCCAGGAATTGTCCGGCGCCACTTCAATCGTCTCGCAGATCAGGCAGTAGCTGCCCGAGGCTTCATCGAGGCCGCCCACCATCAAGGATTCGAAAATCATCGGCACGCCGCGCGCCGAGCTGCCTTTGAGCGTGAAGGGATTGAACGTATCGAAGGTTTGATCGTTGGCGTTGGGCAGCGTGAGCTGGCCGCCCTTGGGCGCGTCCACATTGACGTAACCGAACGGTTGGTTCGGCGGATATTTCACTTCCCCGTGGATGGCCACGCCGTGCACCTGCTTGCCGCGCACAATCGCACCGGCCGGTCCGGACACAAGAAGAGCGGTCCCCATGACACCAATGGCCGCACCAACGATTGCAAGCTTACGGCTCATGCGAAAGTCCTCCTCGAGATTCTTGAAGTGGGCTGGCTAACCTTGAAGCGCTGCGAGCGCCGCGGCATGAAGACGGGCATCGCCGCAGGCCAGCACCTGACCATGAACGGTCGTCTCGGACTCTAGGGCCAATGGTGCGCCATTCCAATCGGTGATGCGCGCGCCGGCGCCTTCCAGCACGGGCACGATCGCGCCGTAGTCATGTAACTTGAGGCCGGCTTCGCAGGCGAGGTCCGTCCAGCCCGAAGCAACCATTCCGTAATGATAGCAGTCTGTGCCGCCATAGCGGGTTTGCCGCACGGCAGCCTTGAGCCGCAGGAAGGCCTCGCGTTCCGCATCTCCAAAAGCCGAGGCGGACGTCGTGTACAGCGCGGCTGTGCCGAGGCCCGCGCAGTTTCTGCTTCTGGCCGGCACGCCATTCAGCGTTGTCGGCAGATCCGCGCCCCCCAGCCAGCGTTCGTTCAGGGCCGGATGATTGATACAGCCCAGATAGGGCTGCGCCCCTGTAACAGTGCGGCGCCAGAGGCCGATCAGGGTGCCGAACAGCGGCACGCCGTTGATGAAGGATTTGGTCCCATCGATGGGGTCAAGAATCCACAGCCATTCCGAATCGAGGCGCTCGCTGCCGTGTTCCTCGCCGATGATGCCGTGGTCGGGGAAGGCTTTGGCGATCAGCTCGCGCATGGCCGTTTCGCTGTCCCGGTCGGCGATGGTCACCGGCGTCGCGTCGGACTTGGCGTCGATGGCGACATTCTTGCGGAAGTGCGAAAGCACAATCGCCCCGCTGGTGTCAGCGAGGCGATGAAAAAGGGCGACGCAGGTTTTTTTGAAACCTTCGTCGCCCATTTTGGAGGCGGAAACGCTTATTTGGCGGGCGCTTCTGCAGCCGGCGCGGCTTCCGCCGGGGCGGCTTCAACGGCCGGAAGCGGCGGAGCGTTCGGGGTGTTGTCCATCAGGAACTTGATCACCGCGGCGCGTTCTTCATGCTTCTTAAGACCGGCGAAGTTCATGGTGCCCTTGGGCGCCAGGTGCTTCGGGTTTTCAAGATAATCGTCCAGCTTTTCGTAGGTCCAGTTGCCGCCGATCGCCTTCAGCGAGTCGCTGTATTTGGCGAAGTTCGGTTCGGCCGCCACCGCGCGGCCCACCAGGCCATGCAGATTCGGGCCGGTCATGGGCTTGGTGTCGGCCGCCGCGGTGTGGCACGAGGTGCACTTGCGGAAGCCGGCGGCGCCGTCTTCGGCGGTGGCAACCGCGATCAGGGGGATGATGTTGGGGCGCTGCGCGCCGGCATCGGCCGTCTCGGTTACGGCAGCAACTTCAGGCACTTCCACCGGATAGCCGAAGTTTTCGACCGTCTTAGTCTCCGGCATGATCAGGCCGCCGATGATGTTCACACCCAGGAGGGCCAGGAAGGCCAGCCAGAAGGCGCTAACGACAGCCTGGAACGTCCGGTTATCGAGAAAGCTCATTTACAGATCCCCGCTCAGAATTCGCGCCCTGAATAATCGGTCTAAGGCCAAATCTCAATATGAATCAACGACCACCGTGGTTTGCCGCAGCGCGGCCCCGGCGCGGTTTTACCCCCCGCCCGCCCGGCCATAACCTCTTGGAACCACGACCTTAGTCCTGTATCCACGGGTCAGCCTAGGTTTTAAGGACTTCCGGGGCCTTAAAGACCGTCCTTCCACGCCCTTTAGTCTCGAGAACGCCCTTATGCCCGCTCTGATCGTCATTCCGGCCCGCCTGGCCGCGACCCGCCTGCCCAATAAGCCGCTGGCCATGATCGGCGACGCCCCCATGATCGTTCATGTCTGGCGCCGGGCGGTCCAGGCGAACGCCGGCCCCGTCATTGTGGCCGCCGGCGACCAGGCCATCGTCGACGCCATCAAGGCCGCGGGCGGCGACGCGGTCATGACCGACCCGGCGCTGCCTTCGGGCAGCGACCGCGTCCATGCCGCCGCCGAGATTTTCGACCCGCAGGGCAAGTTCGACATCGTGGTCAATGTGCAGGGCGACCTGCCGACCCTTGAACCCAAGCTCGTCTCCGCGTCGGTCACGCCTCTTGCCAATCCCGCCATCGACATCGCCACCGTCGTCGCGCGCATCACGCTCGAGGAAGAACTTACCGACACCGCCGTGGTGAAGGCCGCCCTCTCGCTCGAGCCAGGCGCAACCGTTGGCCCGGCGCTCTACTTCAGCCGCAACCTGATCCCGTCCGGCCCGGGCGATCACTATCACCACATCGGCATCTACGCGTTCCGCCGCGCCGCGTTGCGCAAGTTCGTCACCTTGAAGCCCACGGTCCTCGAACTGCGCGAGCGGCTCGAGCAGTTGCGCGCCATCGAGAACGGCATGCGCATGGCCGCGGCGCTCGTCGACACCATTCCCCTCGGCGTCGATACGCAGGCCGATCTTGATCGCGCGCGCCGCCTGCTCGGCGTTGCGTAAACATGCCACCCAAAAAAAAAGAATCGAAAAAAAGCGGAACCAAGAAAAGCTCCGCGGATAATCTGATCGCTTTCCAAGGCATGCTGGGCGCGTATTCGCACCTTGCGTGCCGCGCGCAATTCCCGCGCATGGATGTGCTGCCGTGCGCGCAGTTCGAAGACGCCTTCGCCGCCGTGCAGAACGGCCGCGCGCGCTACGCCATGATCCCGGTCGATAATTCCCTGGCCGGGCGCGTCGCGGACAATCATCGCCTGCTGCCCCATTCGGGCCTTCACATCGTCGGCGAACATTTCGAACGCGTGAACCATCACCTGCTTGCCATTCCGGGCGCGACGCTCAAGACCGTCAAAACCGTGTTCAGTCACGTGCACGCGCTTGGCCAGTGCCGCGACTATATGCGCAAAAAGAAACTGACGCCCGTCGTCGCCGCCGACACCGCGGGCGCCGCGCGCGATATCGCCGAACTCGACGATCCGACCGTCGCGGCCATCGCCTCGAAGCTCGCCGGCGAAATCTACGGCCTCAAGTCCCTCGCCGCGAACATCGAGGACGCCGATCATAACACGACGCGCTTCCTCATTATGGCGCGCACGCCCGCCCATGTGCGTCCCAAGCCGGGCGCCAAATATGTGACGACCCTTGTGTTCCGTGTGCGCAACGTTCCCGCCGCGCTCTATAAGGCGCTCGCCGGTTTCGCCACCAACGGCGTCAACCTGACCAAACTCGAAAGCTACATGGTCGGCGGTCACTTCGCCGCGACGCAGTTCTACGCCGACGTCGACGGCCATCCCAAAGACCGCACGATGCGCCTCGCGCTCGAGGATCTGCATTTCTATTCAAAGGAAGTGAAGGTGCTGGGAACGTATCCCGCGCATCCGTTCCGGGAAGCGTAACTCTCTGCGTCACCCTGGGCGAAGCCCAGGGTCCAGGGTTGCGAAACTGTTTTTATGCAGCGACCGCCGATTTCTCGGCATAGATAGCGCGTCCACACTCTGGATCCTGGGCTTCGCCCAGGATGACACCTGTACGTGGTGCGTATCTCATAGCTCATCCCGCCAGCTTTCAATCAGCCAGCGCGAAATCGACGAGCGGTGCGGCAGCAACAGCGTGCCCGGGCCTGTCTCGGCGGCGCGCACCTCCGCGCGCGTAAACCAGCGGCAATCCTCGAGTTCGTCGCTATCGCGGCGGATCTCGGTGCTCAGCGCTTCGCCCCGGAAGCCCAGCATCAGCGAGGATGGAAACGGCCACGGCTGCGAAGCCAGGTAGCGCACGGCGCCTACTTTGACGCCGGTTTCCTCGGCCACCTCACGGCGCACGGCGTTTTCGATGTCCTCACCGGGTTCGACAAATCCGGCGATGGTCGAGAACTGGCCGGGCCGCCACTCAGCCTTGCGCCCGAGCAGACATTTATCGCCGTGGCTGATCAGCACGATCACCGCCGGATCGCTGCGCGGATACGTCCGGTGCGCGCAAGCTTCGTCCGTGCACGTGCGGCTATGGCCTGATTCGGTCGCGCGCGTAAGCACGCCGCAGCGCGTGCAATGCGGATGGGTTTCATTCCAGATCGCCATGGCGCGCGCGTAAACCGCCAGCGAGGCGAGCGGGCCCGGCAACAGCGCGCCGAACTCGCGCAAATTGGCAAAAGTGCAGGGCACGCCAAGGTCGGGCGCTTCGCCTGCGGCGACGCTCAAGGCGAACCACGGCGTCGCCTCGGCAAGCCCCAGAAAAATCACCGTCGCCGCTTCAGGCGGCGCCCGCGCCAAAATCTCGGGACCGAAAATCAGCGGACGCATCTCGGCACCCACCGGATGCAGGCCGTTCCACACGGGCAGGAACTGCGCATTCGCCCCGCCGGCAAGGCCGGCGATCTCGGTGTCTTTGCCGCGTAAGTGTTCGGCGCGTTCGATAGGGGCTTGTGTGTAGGTCAGCGTCACGGCGGTTCCGAGGTCTAGGCGCGGTGATAGGGATGTCCGGCGAGAATGCTTTGCGCGCGGTAGATCTGTTCGGCCAGCATGGCCCGCACCAGCATATGCGGCCACGTCAGCGCGCCGAAGGAGAGCACAAGGTCTGCGCGTTTGCGCACGGTCTCGTCCAGGCCATCGGCGCCGCCGATGACGAAGCCCACCGTGCGCACGCCGTCATCGCGCCAGCGGCCCAGCCGCGCGGCGAAGGCTTCGCTTGTTTCGCTGCGCCCGCGTTCATCCAGCGCCACAAGCCGCGCGCCCGCCGGCATTGCCGCCAGCAAGGCTTCGCCCTCGCGCGCTTTGCGAACGTCCACCGCCAGGTCTTTTTTGATTTCGATTTCCTTCAGCTCAACGCGCCAGGGCAGGCGGGCGAGGTAGCTGTCGTAAAGATCGCGCTCGGGCCCGGCCTTCGCCTTGCCCACGGCCGCGATCACAATCTGAAGCGCGCCGGTGGACAAGAAAGACTCTAGGCGCGCTTGGGCGTTGTTTTTTTGGTGGTGGGGGCGGGCGAGCTCCAGATCCGCTCGATCTGATAGAAGCTGCGCACCTCGGGGCGGAACAGGTGCACCACCACGTCGCCCGCGTCGATTAGCACCCAGTCGCCATGCCGCTCGCCTTCGGTCAGCGCCTTGATGCCGATCCCTTTCAGCTTCTGCACCAGATGTTCGGCCATGGCCGAGACGGCGCGCGCCGAGGTGCCGGTCGCCACGATCATGCGATCGGCGATGCTGGTTTTGCCCACGAGGTCGATGGTCAGGATGTCCTGCGCCTTATCGTCGTCAAGCGAGGTCAGGATGGCGCCAACCATGGTGTCCAGATCGGCAACGGTTTCAGTGCGAGGGATGGTCGTCTCCTAAATATTTCGCGGCTTTGCGCAAAGCCGTTGCTGAGGCCGGGTGGCGCCGCATGGCGATATAGGTCCAGGCGGGTGGTCCCTTCCGCCAGATCGTGCGGGGGCGAAAGGTGCGCGCCTGAGCGAACCGCTGCGCGGCCGCGCCAGCCAACGCTTTGTAAGAATAAGGACTACGGTCGAAGACCGCAACGCGCACGGTCTTAAATATGCGCGGCCAACGCCACCATTTTGGCATTTGCGCGAGATTGTCGGCGCCCATCAGCCAGACAAACCGCAAATTGGGGTAGTGAGTGACGAGTCGGGCCAGCGTACGCGCGGTGCGTGTCATGCCAAGGCGCTGTTCGACGTCCGTTGCGACGATACCCGGTCCCGCCAGTGCCCGCGCGCCTTCAAGCCGTGCCGCCAGGGGGGCCATCTCCAGGCTGCTCTTCAACGGGTTCTGCGGGCTCACCAGCCACCACACCGCATGAAGGCCCAGGCGTTTGCGCGCCTCACTGCTCAGGTGCACATGTCCGTCGTGCGCGGGATTGAAAGAGCCGCCGAGCAGGCCGATCCGGCCCCGCCGGCGGTCGCCGAACGGTGGGAGGGACCGCGTGATCATCTACGACCGAACTTGGCCGTCACCGCGCACCTTATATTTGAAGGTGGTCAGCTGCTCGACGCCCACGGGGCCGCGGGCGTGCATCTTGCCGGTCGCGATGCCGATCTCGGCGCCCATGCCGAACTCGCCGCCGTCGGCGAATTGGGTCGAGGCGTTATGCATCACGATCGCGCTGCCCACGCCGCCCATGAAGGCTTCGGCGGCGGTCGCGTCTTCGGTGATGATCGCTTCGGTATGTTCGGAACCATGGGTGACGATATGGGCGATAGCCTCATCTAGATTCTTCACCGCCTTCACCGACAAAATCGCGTCGAGATATTCGGTGTTCCAATCCTCAAGGCTCGCGGGCTTCACACGCGCATCGAGTTTCTGCA
>CANJEU010000034.1 GCA_947473445.1 Fidelibacterota bacterium
AAGATGTTCGGGCTTCAGATGCGGCGCGCCTTCGAGCGTCATGGCGCCGCAGACGTAGGTGTTTGCCTGTTCGATGGCCGACTTCGTGAAACCGAGCGCATCGAGCATGCTGAAGCTGGGGTCGTCTAGTTGCTCGGCATCAAAGCCCAGCTTCGTCGTGCAGAACTCCTGGCCCAGCGTATATTTGTTGAACACAAACTTGATATCGAACGCATCCTTGAGCGCCGCTTCGATGGCTTCCACGGCCTTGGCATCAAAACCGCGGTCGGCCAGCGACGTCGGATTGATGGCCGGGGCGCCTTTCAGAGACCCGTGGCCGAGGGCGTAGGTCGCGATGTCGCTGATTTCTTTGTCGTTGTAGCCAAGGGTGCGCAACGCTAAGGGCACGATGCGATTGATGATCTTGAAGTAGCCGCCGCCGGCGAGCTTCTTGAATTTCACCATGGCGAAGTCCGGCTCGATGCCGGTGGTGTCGCAATCCATCACGAGCCCGATGGTGCCGGTCGGCGCCACCACGGTAACCTGCGCGTTTCTGAAGCCATGTTTGGTGCCGAGTTCGAGCGCGCGGTCCCAGGCCTGTTTGGCCGCGGTCACAAGCGCGCTGTCCGGGCAGTCGGCGGCGTTCAGCGGAACGGGCAGGGTGGAGAGACCCTCGTAACCATCGTGCGCCCCGTATGCGGCGCGGCGGTGATTGCGGATGACACGCAGCATGGCGCTGGCGTTTTTCTCATACGACGGGAACGCGCCGTGTTCCTCGGCGATTTCGGCCGAGGCGGCGTAGGACGCACCGGTCATGAGCGCGCTGATGGCACCGCATAACGCGCGGCCCTCATTGCTATCGTAAGCAAGGCCATTGGCCATCAAGAGGCCGCCGAGGTTGGCGTAGCCAAGACCGAGCGTGCGGAATTCATAGGAGAGCTGGGCGATTTCCTTCGACGGGAACTGCGCCATCACCACCGAGATTTCCAGCGCGAACGTCCAAAGGCGTACCGCGTGCTCGAAAGCTTCCACGTCGAAGCGGCCGTCGGGCTTCCTGAAGCTGAGCAGATTCAGCGAGGCAAGATTGCAGGCCGTATTGTCGAGGAACATATACTCCGAACACGGATTGGACGCGTTGATGCGGCCGGACTCCGGGCAGGTATGCCATTCATTGATGGTCGTGTCGTATTGCAGGCCTGGATCGGCGCATTGCCAGGCGGCTTCGCCGATCTTCTCCCAAAGCGCGCGCGCTTTCAGGGTCTTGACGGTCTTGCCGCTGATGCGGCTGGTGAGATCCCAATCGGCGTCATCGGCGACGGCTTTCAAGAACGCGTCGGTCACGCGCACGCTATTGTTGGAATTCTGGCCCGAGACGGTGCCGTAGGCTTCCGAATCCCAGTCTGTGTCAAACACCGGCAGCTCGAGATGCGCGGCGCCTTGCGCGGCCAGCTGCAGCACGCGCTGGATCAGCGATTCAGGAATCATCGCGGCGCGCGCCGCCTTGATCTCCTTGCGCAACTGTTTGTTGGCTTTCGGGTCGAGGCGTTTGGTCGAATCGATGCCGTCCCACGAACGGCACGCCCTGAGGATGGCGTTGAGGTGCTTTGCGGTGATCTTCGAACCCGTGACCAGCGCCGCGACCTTTTGCTCCTCGCGCACTTTCCAGTCGACGAAGGCTTCGATGTCCGGGTGATCGACATTGAGGATCACCATCTTCGCCGCCCGGCGTGTCGTGCCGCCCGACTTGATGGCGCCCGCGGCGCGGTCGCCGATTTTCAGCCAGCTCATAAGGCCCGACGATCTGCCGCCGCCGGAAAGTTTTTCCCCATCGCCGCGCAGGTTCGAAAAATTGGTCCCCGTACCCGAGCCGTATTTGAACAGGCGCGCTTCCCGCACCCACAGATCCATGATCCCGCCCTCGTTGACGAGGTCGTCCTGGATGCTCTGAATAAAGCAGGCGTGCGGCTGCGGACGCTCGTAGGAGCTGCGCGCGGCCATCAGCTTTCCGGTGACGTGATCGACGTAGTGATGTCCTTGCGACGGACCATCGATGCCGTAAGCCCAGTGAAGACCGGTATTGAACCATTGCGGCGAGTTGGGCGCGCACATCTGCGTGGCCAGCATGAAGCGCATTTCGTCAAAATAGGCGTTCGCGTCGCGGTCGCTATCGAAATAGCCTGCTTTCCAGCCCCAGTAGGTCCAGGTGCCGGCCAGGCGGTCGAACACCTGGCGCGCGTCGGTTTCGCCCGTGAAACGCTCGTGCGCGTGCACTTCCGCCAGCTCGGCGGTGGCGGCGACTTTCCGCCACAGGAAATTCGGGACGTCTTCTTCGGCGACCGGGACCAATTTGGACGGCACGCCGGCGCGGCGAACGTACTTCTGGGCCAGAATGTCGACCGCCACCTGGCTCCACGAATCGGGAACCTGCAGGCCGTCCTGGGCAAAAACCACCGATCCGTCCGGATTGCGAATCTCGCTGGCCTGAGCGCGGAAGCCGATGCCCTGATAAGGAGATTGGCCTTCGCTCGTAAACCGCCGTGTGATCCGCATGGCACCGTCCTCTTACCGTGTCGCCGAAACGACAAAAAAATCCGCCAAGCCGCAGGGTGCAGCTTCTATCGGCTTGGTATCCCAAGCTTATCTTTGCGGTCCTCAGATCGCCGCACCGGACACCCCAGATATTGGGCCCCCTCCGTGCGACACCCACAAGATTAGGCGCTACCCCCCCGTCTTTCAAGGTTTCCACCCCCCCGAGACCTGTGGGCTTCCAAGTCTAACGGGGATAACTTTGTCGATTTGGGTCGATTTGGGTCGATTTGGGGTCAGACTCCATTTCTCGGGCTCAACTTGACCCCAAAAGCGTCAGCCCTTGAACCGAAGCCCGCTGCGCGACACATCATCTCCAGCGATCTTTTATGGAAGGCCCCCACCATGTTCCGCTTTGCATCCCTCGCACTCCTGGCGCTGCTCGCCCTCGCGCCGGCGTCGGCCCCGCGCGCCGCGGAGGTCGGCTGCGTCTCCACCGTCTTCCGCTACCTCGGCGCGGCCAACGACAAGATCTGCATCGAGGCCTTCAAGGACCCCGACATCGAAGGCGTGGTCTGCCACCTCAGCCGCGCCGTCACCGGCGGCATCAAGGGCGCCATTGGATTAGCCGAGGACACGTCCGATTCTTCCATCGCCTGCCGCCAGGTGGGACCTATCGCGCTGCCGTCCAAGCTCAAGGACGAGGACGAGGTGTTCGAGGAAAACCGCTCGCTCTTCTTCAAAGAGCTTCACGTCGTGCGTTTCTACGACAAGCCTAACAACACCCTGGTCTATCTCAGCTACTCGGACCGCGTGATCGAAGGCTCGCCAAAGAACGCCATTTCCACCGTGCCGATCATGCCGTGGGCCGGCGTCGCCCCCGGCAAATAGCCAATAAAAAGGCCGGTGCATTGCTGCACCGGCCCTTCGACTTTGGATCTGAACTTTAGGCTACGGCGCTTTGCCGGTCGTCATGGTCGAGCCGGACGCATTGGGCAGGTATTCCGGCCGCTGACGCAGCTGCATCGCAGTCATCTCGACGCGCACTTCGTTGCCGGCATCGATCGTCTTGAGATCGTTCCAGCGCAGTTCAACGTCGCGTCCGCCGATGCCCATAAACCCGCCCGTCGTCACGATCACGCTTTCCACGCGGCCGTTACGGTCGAGCAGAACGTTATCGATTTCGCCGATGGTCTGGCCCGCGGGATCCTTCACGTCCGTGCCGATGAGGGCGGCGAGATTCATATCACTGCCCATCGGACCGGTGATGACGGGCGTCCGTTCGTCGGTCCGCGGCGCAATGCGCGCGGTTTCAGTGCGGGTGGTATCCCGCGGGGGAAGCTCTCGGGCGCTCGGCGATGTGATCTGAGCGGGGCGGGGCTCCATCCGGGAGACTTCGCGCGGCGCCGGTTCATTGCTGGCGCAGGCGGCGAGGGCGGCGAGCGAAGCCGCGGTGATAAGAACAGCACGTAATTTCATGGTGACCTCCAATGTTGGAACCTGTCCAACGGTGCTCACACAACGCACGCACGAAATCGGTGTTCCCGCTTCTTGTGCACCAATAACTTGCGCGCTTCCCCTGGAACGAGAGTTCTCTTATATTAATCAAATGCTTAGCTCGTATCGCGGGACGGTTGTCGCGCGGGGGGAAAAACGCCATAGTGCGGCGCGCGAACGTAGGCGCCTTGAATGGCGCAAAGAGTGATGGAGCGGACGAAAGATGAGTTTCGGATTGTGGCTGCACACGAAGCTGCACGGCGAGATGGTCGGCGAAGACGCCTATGGCAACATTTACTACCGCTCCAAGCGCAAGCGCTTCGGGAACCGTGAAGAGCGCTGGGTTGTCTACAGCGGCGAAGCCGAAGCTTCGAACGTACCGCCCGAGTGGCACTCTTGGCTGCATCACACCACCGACACGCCGCTCGTGACGCCGGCGCGGCCATGGATCAAGCCGCACCTGCCGAACCTGACCGGCACCGTTGATGCCTACTATCCGCCCGGTCATGATTCCCGCGGCGGCCAGCGCGCCAAAGCCAGCGGCGACTATCAGGCCTGGACTCCCGAAAGCTGAGCTCAGTGTCCGCTGCAGAACAGCGTGAAACTCTTGTCGGCGCCGCAGCGGCCGTGGTGCTTGCCGCCGGGCTGATCCTCATCACGCTCACCAATCGCCTCAATCACGGCGAAGGCGAAAGCCTTTTCCAGCTGATCGCCGACTTCGACCGCGTCGACGGTGTCCATCTCGGCACGCCCGTACGTGTCGCCGGCGTCGATATCGGAACCGTCGCGCAGATGAGCGTCGACGGTCGCGGCCGCGCGCTACTTTCCTTCCGCTTCGAAAGCCCGATCGATCTGCCCGATGACACCGCCGCCGTGATCGAAACCGATGGTCTCTTCGGCCAGAAGTATGTCGAACTGCGGCCGGGCGGGTCAGACCGCAACCTTAAGAACGGCGCGCGCATTTCATTTACACAGGACGCCGTGATCCTTGAAGATCTCGTCGCCCTGATCGTGCAGCGCGCCAAAGCCGCCCAGGCGGCCGCAGCCGCGCCCGCCGAAAATCCGCCCGTCGAAGCCACATCCCCCGTTCAAACGGCCCCGAACTGAACATGACCCGCCGCAATCCCATCGAAACCGTCCTAGGCGCCGTGGTCCTCGTGATCGCGGCCATGTTCCTGGTGTTTGCTTACTCAGCATCGGACCTGCGCGCCGTCACCGGCTACGATGTCACGGCCGCCTTCCTGAAGGTCGGCGGGCTCGAGCGCGGCAGCGACGTTCGCATCAGCGGCATCAATGTCGGCACCGTCACGGCGCAGAACCTCGATCCGAAAACCTTCGAGGCGCGTGTGACTATGTCCATCTCCGCCGATGTCACGCTTCCCACGGACACTACCGCCGCGATCGTCTCCGACGGTCTGCTCGGCGGCAAATACATCAATTTGATCCCTGGCCAAGCCACCGACCGCATCGGCGCCGGCGGGGCCATCACGCGCACGCGCGATTTCCAGTCGCTTGAGGATCTTGTCGGCGAGATCATTTTCCTCGCCACCAACAGCGGCGCCAGCGCTCCGGCGCCATCAGCGCCCACCCTGCCTGCCCCACAATGAACAAAATACGCGTCTATCGGTTGTGCAGCACGGGTCTCATGAAAAACGCCATCGCACGACTGTCCAGATGCATTGCGCTCGCGGCCCTCTTCGCGGCGCCGGCCTTTGCCACCGATCTGCCCATGGACACGGTGGTGTTCGGCAATCTCGATAAGGTCACCGGCCGCGTCAACACCATGACGGGCGGGATCGATACGCCGATCCGCTTCGGCACGCTCGAAATCGTCACGCGCTCATGTTTCGCCCATCCGCCCGAGGAGCCGCCCGAGAACGCGGCTTTTGTCGAAATCTTCGATCACCCCGAACAGGGCGAAAAGAAAAAGGTCTTCAGCGGCTGGATGTACGGCTCAAGCCCCGCGCTGTCGGCGCTCGATCACCCTGTCTATGACGTCTGGGTGCTCCGCTGCGAAAGCAAAGCTTCCAAGTCCGGCTGAGCAACGGGCGTTCCGAATTCGCCCTTACGCGCCAGCGCAGCGCCAAGCTGTGCCAGATACTCCTTCTGCGGAATCTCGATCGCACCGAACGACTTCAGGTGGTCGGTGATGAACTGCGTATCGAGCAGCGTGAAACCGCCCTTGATCAGGATCGCAGCGAGATGCGTGAGCGCCACCTTTGAGGCATCGGTCACTCGGCTGAACATGCTTTCACCGAAGAAGGCCGAGCCCATCGCAAGGCCGTAAAGACCACCCGCCAGCAAGGGCCGTCCGTCTGCGTCATCGCGCCAAACCTCGACGCTGTGCGCGAGGCCCGCCTCGTGCAGATGAATGAACAGCTCCATGATGTGATCGTTGATCCAGGTGTCGAGGCGCCCTTCCTTGCTCTCGGCGCAGCCCTCCATCACGCGGGCGAAGTCGGTGTCGACGGTCACGCGGAACGTGCCGCGGCGCATGGTGCGGCGCAGTGATCGGGAAAGATGGAATTGGTTGAGCGGGATGACGCCGCGCAATTTCGGCTGGACCCAGAAGACGTCGGTGTCATTGCGCGACTTCGCCATGGGGAAAACCCCGTAGGCGTAGGCCTTGAGCACAAGCTCCGGGGTGATGGTCACGCCGTCCTCACACTCCTTGAAAGAAGGGGAGGCGGGTTCGCCTCACTTTTCAGTCTTCAGGCGCTCGATGAAACTTTCCAGCCAACGAATGTCGTATTCGCCGTTGATAACGGCTGGCTCGCTCAAGATCGCCTGATGCAGCGGAATCGTCGTCTGAATTCCGTCGATCACATATTCATGCAGCGCGCGGCGCATGCGCATTAGGCACTCTTCACGCGTTGCGCCCTGCACGATCAGCTTGGAGATCAGACTATCGTAATGCGGCGGAATTTTGAAGCCGGAGAACAGGCCCGAGTCGACACGCACGCGGCGGCCGCCCGGCGAATGGTAACCGGTGATGAGACCCGGTGAAGGCGCAAACGTCTCGGGATTCTCGGCGTTGATGCGGCATTCCATCGAGAAGCCTTCGAAGGTCACATCTTTCTGCGTGAACCCAAGTTCGAGCCCCGCCGCGACGCGGATCTGTTCCCGCACCAGATCAAGGCCGGTCACCATCTCGGTCACCGGATGCTCCACCTGCAAGCGGGTATTCATTTCGATGAAATAGAACTTCCCGTCTTCGTACAGAAACTCGACGGTGCCGGCGTTGTCGTAGCCGAGCTTTTTCATCGCGTTGACCACAACCGCGCCGATCTCGTCGCGCTGGCCGGCGTTCAGGGCCGGCGAGGGGGTTTCCTCGAAAATCTTTTGGTGGCGGCGCTGCAGTGAGCAATCGCGCTCACCGAGGTGCACGACGTTGCCGTGTTTGTCGCCCAGAACCTGGATTTCGATGTGGCGCGGACGCCCCAGGTACTTCTCCAAATAAAGCTCGCCGTTGCCAAACGCGGCTTTTGCTTCGGCCGAGGCGACCTGGAACGCTTCGCGCACTTGATCGCGGTTCTGCGCCACCTTCATGCCGCGTCCGCCGCCGCCGGCGCTGGCTTTCAGCAGCACGGGGTAGCCGATGTCGTCAGCGATCTTCAGGGCTTCGTCTTCGGAAGCGACAGCGCCGTCGGACCCCGGCACCACGGGAATCCCCGTTTCCTTAGCGGTCTTCTTCGCCAGCACCTTGTCGCCCATGGTGCGGATATGGATCGGCGCGGGGCCGATGAACGTCAGGCTGTGATCGGCCACCATCTCGGCGAACTCGGCATTCTCCGACAGGAAGCCATAGCCCGGATGGATCGCGTCAGCGCCGGTGATAGTCGCGGCCGAGATGATCGCGGCTTTGTTCAAATAGCTTTCGCGCGCCGAGGGCGGGCCGATACAGACAGACTCATCGGCCAGGCGCACGTGCATGGCTTCAGAGTCCGCGGTCGAATGAACCGCGACGGTTTGGATACCCATTTCGCGGCAGGCGCGCTGAATCCGCAGCGCGATCTCGCCGCGGTTCGCGATAAGAACTTTCTCGAACATTCGGATGTTACTCGATGACCAGCAGCGGCTCGCCGTATTCCACCGGCGCGCCATTCTCGACAATAATCTGCGTGACCTTACCTGCGCGCGGGGCCTTGACCGGATTGAAGGTCTTCATCGCTTCGATCAGGCACAGCGTCTGGCCTTCGGCGACGGTGTCGCCCACTTTCGCAAAGGCCGGCGCGCCCGGTTCGGGCAGAAGGTAACAAACGCCCACCATCGGCGATTTCACCGTGCCCGGGTTGCTGGCGACATCGACCGGCGCCGGCGGGGCCGCCGGTGCGAGCAAGGGCGCGGGCGCCGCCGCCGGGGCATGCAACATGGCCGGCGCGGCATAACCGCCGCCGCCGCCGTGGTTACGCGCAACGCGCACGCGCACGCCGCCCGATTCATATTCGATTTCCGTCAGGGAGGTTTCATCCAGGATCGAAGCCAGCTGCTTCACCAGCGAGCCTTCGATGCTGAGATTTGTGATGCCCTTGCCCGCCGGGGGATTGGCGCTGGCCGCCTTCGGCGCGGCTTTCGCGGCCGGTGCAGGGGCCTTTGATGCTGTCGCTTTGGCGGCAGTCTTGGCGGTTTTCTTCACGGTCTTCTTCACTTTGTTTTCCTTGAATCTAGAATCTTCGCCATGGCGTCGATCGCCAGTTCGTAACCGTGCGCGCCGAGGCCGCAGATCACGCCGGTCGCCGCGCGGCTGATGTAGGAGTGATGACGGTACTCCTCGCGCCGGTAAATATTCGACAAATGGACTTCAATCACCGGCAGGCTGCTGGCCAGCAAGGCGTCGAGGATCGCAACGGAGGTGTGCGTGTAGCCGCCGGCGTTGATGATGATGCCCGCCGCCGCCGTGCGCGCCGCTTGGATCCAGGTGATCAATTCGCCTTCGTCGTTGCTCTGGCGGAAGTCGACGGTCACGCCATGGCTCTGGGCGCGCGTGGTCACGGCCGCGCGGATATCATCCAGCGTCTCGCGGCCATAGATTTCCGGTTCCCGAAGCCCCAGCAAATTGAGGTTGGGACCGTTCAGCACAACGACAGTACGGTTCACGTGTCTACCTACCCAGTCACAGGGATATACCACCCCAAAGGTTGCGGCAACCTTTCCTACCTATGCGGGGGGATAAAATTTAATGGTTGCAATGCTCTAGCTGATTTTTTGCCCCCCTTCAGAAGCTTGACTCGGGAGCGCTCGTCACTCATCTTCCGCCCAAACCGGGGTGCCGTCACAGGCTGAGACGGGGGCAAAGCCCTCGAACCCGCTGAACCTGATCTGGGTCATGCCAGCGAAGGGAGGAAAGGTCCTTGAACATCACGCTGAACGGCGACGCGCGCGCCATCCCCGACGGCCTTTCGGTCGAAGGCCTCCTACAGCACCTCGGCATTGTTTCAAAGAAGGTCGCCGTCGAGCGCAACCTCGAGATCGTGCCCAAGTCCACCTTCCCGAGCACCCTGATCACCGAAGGCGACCGCCTCGAGATCGTCCACTTCATTGGGGGCGGGTGAGGGTGGCCAAACTCAAGCGGAATTGGGGTCAGATAATCGGGTGAAAAATCGCACTGCGATTTTTCATGCGATCCCCCGGAGGGATCTTGCAGCGAACACCGATGCCGTCGCTTTTTCTAAACCGCATTGTCATTGAGATTACCCATGAACAACATCTCCTCTCCCACCGATGACTCCTTCGTCGTTGCCGGCCGCCGCTTCAGCTCGCGGCTCCTCGTGGGTACCGGCAAGTACAAGGACTTCGAGGAAACCGCCCGCGCCATCGACGCGTCGGGCGCCGAGATCGTCACGGTCGCCGTACGCCGCGTTAACCTGTCGGACGCGTCTCAGCCCATGCTGGTCGATTTCGTCGATCCGAAAAAATACACTTATCTCCCCAATACCGCCGGCTGCTACACGGCCGACGATGCTGTGCGCACCTTGCGCCTCGCGCGCGAAGCCGGGGGCTGGAACCTCGTCAAGCTCGAGGTCCTAGGCGATCACAAGACCCTCTACCCCAACATCATCGAAACCTTGAAAGCCGCTGAGGCGCTCATCAAGGACAAGTTCGACGTCATGGTTTACTGCACCGACGATCCGATTATGAGCAAACGGCTCGAGGACCTCGGCTGCTGCGCCATCATGCCGCTCGCCGCGCCCATCGGCTCGGGCCTTGGCATCCAGAACCCGGTGAACATTCGGATCATCGTCGAGCAATCCAAAGTCCCGGTGCTGGTCGACGCCGGCGTCGGCACGGCCTCCGACGCCGCCATCGCCATGGAACTGGGTTGCGACGGGGTGCTCATGAACACCGCTATCGCCGCGGCCAAGGATCCCATCAAGATGGCCAAAGCCATGAAGCTCGCGGTCGAGGCCGGGCGCCTCGCCTATCTCGCCGGCCGCATGCCGCGCCAGATGTACGCCGATCCCTCAAGCCCACTCGCGGGACTGATCTAAGCCCGGCAATTTCTGCCGCTCTCCACGCCGCTCTTGCCCGAATGCGTCGGCTTCCGGCGCACTGAGCGCCGCTAACCCGTTGAATTCCCTCAAGCTGCGTTCTGGCACGGGCCTTGCTACATCCGACCCGACACGCGAAGTGTGCGCCCACGTCAAAGGTGCGTCTCGCGTGCGGAATATTCGGAGAGCGGCATGAGCATCGGTCTAAAAGGCATTTTCAACACTGCGGTCCAGGGCATGCAGGCCCAATCGCAGCATTTGAACAACATTTCGACCAACATCGCCAATGTGGGCACCACTGGCTACAAGTCGCAGCAGACGCATTTCGCAACGCTCCTCAACCACCAAGATCCGATCTCGCGCAGCTATTTCAGCGTCAACACCTACGATTTTCGCCAGGTCGACAAACAAGGCGCCTTGCTCCAAACCCAGCGCAGTTTCGACGTCGCGCTTAACGGTCGCGGACTGTTCGTCACCAGCCCGGACACCACCGCGCAGTATGTCGCCGGCGCCACCGATCGCTTCCAGTACACGCGCGACGGCGCCTTCTTCG
>CANJEU010000035.1 GCA_947473445.1 Fidelibacterota bacterium
GCTCGGCCGGCGAAGGCGGTCAGCTCTATGGTTCGGTCTCGGCCCGCGACGTCGGTGACGCGCTGCACGCACAAGGCTTCATCGTCGAACGCGCCCAGATTCTCCTGAACGCGCCGGTGAAGATGCTCGGCAACTTCAAGACCGCCGTGCGCCTGCATCCGGATGTGAAGGTGGAAATCGAGTTCACCGTCGCCCGCTCGATGGAAGAAGGCAATCTGAAGATCGCCGAAGCCGCGCAGCTCCTTGAGCGCGCCGAAGACGCCCAGAAACTGATGGGCGAAGAAGCGGTTGAAGAAGCCCCGGCGGACGACGTTGAAGAAGACGAAGACGCCCAGGCCTAACGCCTAAACGTTACAAACCAAACGAATCGGCGTGATCCGCAAGGGTCACGCCGATTTGCTTTTGTGGCGGCCCCACACTTATATAAGGCCACCTCAATTCTCCGTACCAAGGGCTCCCCCATGGCTGATGTCCACCAGATCCCCGTGACCGTGCTGACCGGCTACCTCGGCGCCGGCAAGACCACGCTGCTCAATCGCGTGCTCACCGAGAATCACGGCAAGAAGTACGCCGTCATCGTCAACGAATTCGGCGAGATCGGCATCGACAACGACCTGGTGGTGGGCGCCGACGAAGAAGTGTTCGAAATGAACAACGGTTGCATCTGCTGCACCGTGCGCGGCGATCTGATCCGGATCATCGCAGGCCTTTTGAAGCGCCGCGACAAGTTCGACGCGATCCTTGTGGAAACCACGGGACTGGCCGACCCTGCGCCCGTCGCGCAGACGTTCTTCACCGACGAAGACGTGCGCCGCAAGACCAAGCTCGACAGCATCGTGACGGTCGTCGACGCCAAACACGTCGAACAGCGCCTGGCCGACAGCGGCGAAGCCAAGGAACAGATCGCCTTCGCCGATGTGATCCTCATCAATAAGACCGATCTGGTCGATGCCGAGACGCTGCGCAACGTCGAGGCGCGCGTGCGCGGCCTCAATCCGTTTGCGACCATCTATCACACCGCCCGCGCCGACATTGATCTCGATAAGATTCTCGATCGCGGGGCCTTCGATCTCGCGCGCATCCTGGAGCACGACCCGTGTTTCCTGCACGGCCACGCCTTCGACCCCACGCATGATCACGGTCATGATCACGGTCATGATCACGGGCACGACCATGCGCACGAGCACCATGACCACGCGCATGATCACGGGCATGACCATGGACACGATCATCACCACGACGCGGTCAATCCCGTGCACGATGCCGAGATCCGCTCGATCTCCCTCCTCGCGGAAACACCGCTGAACGAGCAGAAGTTCGACACCTGGATCAACGATGTGCTGCGCACCAAGGGTCAGGACCTGCTGCGCGCGAAAGGCATCCTCAACATGGCCGGCAAGGACGACCGCTTCGTGTTCCAGGCCGTGCATATGGTGTCCGAAGGCAATTACACCGGCGCGTGGCCCTCGAAGGACAAGCGCAAGAGCCGCCTTGTCTTCATCGGCCGCAAGATCGATCCCAAGGTTGAAGCCGAGCTGAAAGCCGGCTTCGAAGCCTGCGTCGCTTAAGACCTCCGTCGTGGCACATCAAAAGGCTCAAGGCCGTCTCGTCTCGTGGGATTTCGGCGACTTCGCCGTCGCCGCGGCGCAGAACGGCCGTCTCATGGCGATGGCGTTCGGTGACGGTTCCATCCGCCTGTTCGACAGCGAAACGCCCGATGCCGCGCCGACGGTCGTCAGCGCGCACAAAGGCGCCTGCCTCGCCCTTGCCGCCGATATCGAAAAGGGCGGATTCCTCTCGGGCGGCGACGACGGAAAGTTCCTGAAAATCGCGGCGGTCGGCACGGTCGAGACCCTGTGGGAAGGCAAAGGCAAATGGGTCGAACACGTCACGGCCCACGACGGCGCGGGCGTGCGCGTCTTTTCCGTCGGCAAGGTTGCCACGATCCTCAATAAGAAGGGCGAGATGCGCGAACTGACGCACGCCAGCACGGTCGGCGGACTTGCCATCAACCTGAAAGGCAAGCGGCTCGCGGTGTCGCACTACAACGGTGTCAGTCTGTGGTGGCTCGCCAGCGCGGCGGCCGCCTCGGTTCTGGAATGGCGCGGCTCGCACCTGCAGCCGCTGTGGTCGGCCGACGGCGACTATCTCATCACCGCCATGCAGGAGAGCGCCCTGCACGGCTGGCGCCTCTCCGACGGCGAACATATGCGCATGACGGGTTATCCCAGCAAGGTGCGCAACATCGCCTTCACCCGGCGCGGCCATCATCTGGCGACCACCGGATCGGACAGCGTCATCTGCTGGCCGTTCTCGGGCAGCGGTCCCATGGGCAAGGCCCCGGTCGAATTCGGAACGGTGGGCGAAGGCATCTTCGTCAGCTATGTCGCGGCCAATCCGAAGCTTGATATCGTCGCGGCGGGCTATGAGGACGGCAGTGTCCTCGTCGGACAGCCCGGTTCGGCCAATACCATCGGCATCATCGATGCCAGCGGCAGCCCCATCTCCTGCATGGCCTGGAATCCCGATGGCGACAGACTCCTCATCGGTAATGAAGCCGGCGCCGTCCATTTCGCCGACTTCCGCGGGTAGGAACCGATGCGTCCCTGGGTCAAAGCTGTCGTCTTCGCCGGGCCTATGACCCTTGCGCTGCTCGGCGCGGCGGTGATCTGGGCCGGCAAGGACAAACCCGCCACCAGCGCCGATTACGAGAACGCGGCCCTCGTCGCCCACGGCAGCCGCGTCTACGCCGATCATTGCGCGTCCTGCCACGGCGCCAATCTGGAAGGTCAGCCCGACTGGATGAAACACTTGCCCGACGGCAAGCTGCCCGCCCCGCCCCACGATCCCAGCGGCCACACCTGGCATCACTCCGACGGACGGCTGTTCCTGATCATCAAGGATGGCCTCGGCGACGACTATCCAACCGACATGCCGCTGTTCAAGGATGTGCTCAGCGACCACGACATCTGGGCGACGCTGGCCTTCATCAAAAGCACCTGGCCCGAAGAGATTCGCGCCAAACAACCGCGCCCTCGCCCTTCGCCGCCTGCGAACTAAGGCCGCAGCATCAGCACCGCGAGCATGACGACGCCGATGACGATCCGGTAGATCGCAAAGGGCGTATAGCCGTGCTTGGAAATGAACCCCAGCACCGTCCGCACCACCGCGAAGGCCACGAGGAACGCGGTAAGAAAGCCGACGGCGATGATCGCGAGGTTATCCGTCGTCAGCACATCGCGGTTTTTATAAAGATCGTAAGCCGTCGCCGCGAGCATGGTCGGGATGGCGAGCAGGAACGAGAATTCGGCCGCCGCGCGCCGCTCCACCCCCACCAGCAGCGCGCCCATGATGGTCGCCCCGGAGCGCGACACGCCCGGGATCATGGCGATGCACTGAAAGAAGCCAATCGCAAGAGCCCGCGGCCAGGGGATTTCCTCGGGCGTTTCATAGCGCGCGACTTTCTGCACGCGCTCGATGATGAGGATGGCAATGCCGCCCACGATCAGCGCGATGCTCACCACCCAAGGCGAAAACAACACGCTCTTGATGAATGAATAAGCAAAAACGCCGATCACCATGGCCGGCAGAAACGCGAGCATCAGGTTGATGGTGAACTTCTGCGCCGCCGGCTCGTGATATACCCCGCGCATTACGGTGAAGATCTTCACCCGGTAAATCCACACCACGGCCAGGATCGCGCCCAACTGGATGACGATCTCGAACATCTTTCCCGGCGGTCCCTGAAAGCCCAGCAGATCGATCAGAAGGATAAGATGGCCCGTGGAGGAGACCGGCAGAAATTCGGTGAGCCCCTCGACAAGGCCGAGGAAAACCGCCTGCAAAAGTGTGATGAGATCCATGGAAACCCGCGTGAGACAAGCGCGGCATCAGGGCAGAGGCCCTAAACGATGGCAAGAGATTTGCGCACCGTGCACGGAACGCGGAGGGCCCGCCCTTGTTCCAGCCGCGCTATTCCGCCGCCGCTATTCCGCCGTATGTCCGCCGCCCCCGCCGGACATCCGCGGCGTCGCCGTCGCCAGCAGCCATGTCAAATCCTCGACCTTGGCGCTGCATTGGTTCAGCGATGTCGAGGCGTTATCGACCAAGCCCTCGGCCTTTTCCGCCTTCGCCTTCCAAAGATTACGGTCCTGCTCAAGCGCGCCGATCGAGTCCAATGTGGCCTCGAGGCGGTGCTGGACGGAGTAGCTGTAGGCGCCCACCCCAGTGACAACAATGAGTGCCACGGCGAGCAGATGCGTGAAGAGACGCGATCTCTTGTCCATTTTGCTTCTCCAGAACGAAGCCTGCAGAAAACATAACGCGCAAAAGCGGCGGAACTAACCCTTTGGGCGGGCAAAACTATGTCCGGGTGATGTTCCTCGGCTCCGCAACCATGGCGAGCCGGCTTATCCCCACTGCATTGAGATATCCACAGGAAGGGCTATTTTACTCGAAGCCTTAAGGAGGCATTTTCCACTCTTCCTAAGGGGACATTTTTCTTACATGGCCACGCCACTTCGCGTCACAGAGCCGGCTGAGACAACCGGCAACGCGCTTCGCACGCCTCCGCATAACTATGAAGCCGAGCGCGCGCTGCTCGGCGCGATGCTGATGAACAACCGCGCCTACGAGCGCGTCCAGGAATTCCTGCGCACGGAGCACTTCGCCGATCCGGTGAACGGGCGCATCTATGAGTCCTGCGCCAAACTGATCGAACAGGGTCACCAGGCCAACCCGGTCACGCTCAAGACCTACCTTGAACGCGACGACCTCGTGGTGAGCGCGGGGGGCATGAAGTATCTCGCCAGCCTCGTGTCCGGCGCCGTGACGGTCATCAATTCGACCGACTACGCAAAGCTGATCTACGATCTTTATCTGCGCCGCGAGTTGATCGACCTTGGCGAGAATATCGTCAACAACGCCTTCGAAGCCTCGGTCGACGAAACGGCGATTTCACAGATCGAACACTCCGAACAGGTGCTGTTTAACCTTGCTTCGGAAGGCGCTCTTGAAGGCGGCTTCCAGTCCTTCGGCACCGCCCTCGTCACCGCGGTCAATCTGGCCGAAGCGGCCCACCGCCGCGAGGGCGCGTTGGCCGGGGTTACCTCGGGCCTTCTCGATCTCGACAAGAAGCTGGGCGGCTTGCACGAGTCCGATCTGCTGATCCTCGCCGGACGCCCGTCGATGGGCAAAACCGCGCTCGCGACCACCATCGCCTTCAACGCCGCGCATTATTATCGCACCACCGACCGCGCCGAAGACCGCGGTAAGCAGGTGGCGTTCTTCTCGCTCGAAATGTCGGCCGAACAGCTCGCCACGCGTATTCTGGCCGAACGCTCGAAAATCAACAGTCACATGATCCGCACCGGCGGCCTGTCGAACGATGATTTCGGTCGCCTCGTCGTCGCCAGCCAGGAAGTGAACGAGCTGCCGCTGTTCATCGACGATACGCCCGCCGTCACCGTTTCGACCATCCGCACGCGCTGCCGGCGCCTCGCCCGCCAGAATAAAACCGCCGACGGCAGCAACGGCCTAGGCCTGATCGTCATCGATTATCTTCAGCTCATCGCGCCCAGCCGCGGCGAGAAGACGGAAAACCGCGTGCAGGAAATCTCGGCCATCACCCGCGGCCTGAAGGCGCTTGCCAAAGAACTGAACGTGCCCGTCATGGCGCTGTCGCAGCTCTCGCGCGCCGTTGAACAGCGCGAAGACAAACGCCCGCAGCTGTCCGATCTTCGTGAATCAGGCACCATCGAACAGGACTCGGACGTCGTCATGTTCGTCTACCGCGAACAGTATTATCTCGAGCGCGGCGAACCTTCGCAGCGGCCCGACGAAAGCAGCGACAAGTTCGCCGAGCGCCATACCAAATGGCAGGAACGCTGCGAGCAGGCCCACAATATCGCCGAGGTGATCGTGGCCAAGCAGCGTCACGGCCCGATCGGCACCGTGCGCGTTTACTTCGATCCGAATTACACGCACTTCAGCGACCTGGTGGACCAGAGCCACCTGCCGCCCCCCATTGAAGATTAACGGCACCCCCCGGTTTCCTTGGCCCTCTTGCCCTTCTAAAGGGTTGGCTTCATACACGCTGGCATGCGTCCAACATCGACCACCTCTGCGGACGAGCGCACCGGCGCGGTTCTGACCGTCGATTTGGCGGCCGTCGCGGAAAACTGGCGTATCCTCAAACGCAAGGCCGCGCCCGGCTGCGAGGTCGGCGGCGTGGTAAAAGCCGATGCCTACGGGGTTGGCATGGTCCCGGTGGCCAAGGCGCTCCAGGACGCGGGCTGCGGTACATTCTTCGTCGCCCATCTCGATGAGGGCATCGCGCTGCGCGCGGCGCTGGGCGAAGCCCCGCGCATCGTGGTCATGCATGGCCCCAACAAAGGCACCGAACGCGATTTCGCCGCGTTTCGCTTGCTGCCGGTGCTCAGCACGCCCGGACAGATCGAACGCTGGCGTACATTCGCCGAGACCAACGACATCCTGATGGAAAGCCTCGTGCAGATCGATACAGGCATGAACCGTCTTGGCCTCACCCAGCGCGAATTTGAAAAACTGATGGGCGATCCGGCCGGATTCCTCGGGCTCTATCCGCTCGCGCTCATGAGCCACCTCGCCTGCGCCGACGAGCCGCAGCATCCCATGAACCGCCAGCAGCTGCTGAAATTCAGATCGGCCCTCGAGACCTTCCGGGGCAAGTTCCCCGACGCCAAGGGCAGCTTTGCCAATTCCTCGGGCCTCTTTCTGGGACCCGAATACCACTATCACTTCGCCCGCCCGGGGGTGGCGCTCTATGGCGCCAATCCCGTACCCGGCCAGCCCAACCCCATGATCCCGGTGGTGCGCCTGAAGGCCAAAATCTTACAGGTCCGGCGCGTTGACGCTGCCGCACCCGTTGGATATGGTGCCTCATCCATGGCGCCGGACGGGGCAAAATTGGCAACAGTTTCAATAGGTTATGCCGATGGCCTGCGGCGGGCGCTCTCCAATCGCGGCCATGGCTTCATCGACGGCATCCGCGTGCCGATCATGGGACGCGTTTCGATGGATATGACCGTTTTCGACGTCTCGGACGTACCGGAGTCCAGCCTCGGCCCCGGGGCTACCGTTGAGCTT
Source organism: Fidelibacterota bacterium (assembly GCA_947473445.1). Taxonomy (GTDB): domain Bacteria; phylum Pseudomonadota; class Alphaproteobacteria; order Rhodospirillales; family Rhodospirillaceae; genus SHVO01. The sequence goes on from CANJEU010000035.1 coordinate 7,126, forward strand.
CTGGGCACCGAGCAGTCCGTCGACGACCTCGCGACCAGCGCCGGGACCATCAGCTACGAGATCCTCACCAGCCTCGGCCATCGTTACATGCGCCAGTATCTTGGCGCGCGGCCCTCAGCGCCCGGGCCGAAAGCATGAATTTTCTCGCCACCATCGGCGCCGTGGTGCTCGCCTTCTTCGGGCATCTTGGGCGGCTGACCATCTTTACCGCGACCGCCGTCTCCCACTGTGTCCGTCCGCCCTTCTATCCGCGCCACATCCTCCGCCAGATGATCGACATCGGCTACTACTCGCTTCCCGTGGTCGGTCTCACCGCCATCTTTTCAGGCATGGTGCTCGCGCTGCAGAGCTACACGGGCTTTGCGCGCTTCTCGGCTGAAAGCGCCATTGCCAATGTGGTCGTCATCTCGCTCACGCGCGAACTCGGCCCCGTGCTCGCCGGGTTGATGGTTGCCGGCCGCATCGGCGCCTCCATGGCCGCCGAAATCGGAACCATGCGCGTGACCGAACAGATCGACGCGCTCACCACGCTTTCGACCAATCCGTTCAAGTATCTGGTCGCACCGCGGCTGATCGCCGGCCTGCTCATGCTGCCGGTACTGGTGCTGGTGGCCGACATCATCGGCGTGTTCGGCGGCTATATGGTCGCGGTCTATAAACTCGATTTCAACGCCGGCATCTATCTCAGCAATACGATCTCGTTCCTTGAGCCCCTCGATGTCATCTCGGGCCTCGTCAAAGCCTCGGCCTTTGGGTTCATCATCGCGCTCATGGGCTGCTACTCGGGCTATCATTCCAAGGGCGGCGCCCAAGGCGTCGGCGCGGCCACCACCAACGCCGTGGTGTCCTCGTCGATCCTCATTCTGACGGTCAACTACGTCATCACCGAATTATTCTTTGGAACCTGACATGACCGAGGTTCCCAAAATCCGCCTGACCGATGTCCGCAAAAGCTTCGGCGCCAAGAAGGTGCTGGACGGGATTACCCTTGATGTCGCCAAGGCCGAGTCCGTCGTCATCATCGGCGGATCGGGCACGGGCAAGTCGGTGCTGCTGAAATGCATCCTTGGCATCCTGCTCGCCGATTCCGGCGCCATCGAAGTCGACGGCGAGAATGTCACTCACCTGCGCGCGGCCCAGCGCGAAGCGGCCAACAAGAAATTCGGCATGCTGTTCCAGGGCGGCGCGCTGTTCGACAGCCTGCCGGTTTGGGAAAACGTCGCCTTCGGCCTGATCCAGGGCGAGCATATGAACCGCAAGGACGCCAAACACCGCGCCATCGAAACCCTGGCCAAAGTCGGCCTGACGGCGGACGTTGCCGAACTCTCGCCGTCCGAGCTTTCGGGCGGCATGCAAAAGCGCGTTGGCCTTGCGCGCGCTATCGCGGGCGCGCCCGAGATCGTGTTCTTCGATGAACCCACGACCGGCCTTGATCCCATCATGGGCGATGTCATCAACGATCTGATTGTCTCTTGCGTGCGCAACCAGGGCATTACCGCGCTCTCCATTACCCATGACATGGCCTCGGCCAAAAAGATCGGCGACCGCATCGCCATGCTGTACCAGGGCAAGCTGATTTGGATCGGTGACGCCAAGAGTGTCGACGCCAGCGACAATGAATATGTCGATCAATTCGTGCACGGCCGCGCCGAAGGCCCCATCAAGATGCAGGTGCGGCGCTAGCGCATGGCGAAATCGACCGCGTCTTTCGTCTGCCAGAACTGCGGTGCGTCCTATACCAAGTGGGCTGGCCGCTGCGATGCCTGCGGCGAATGGAACACCATCGCCGAGGAAGCCGCGCGCGAAACCGCGCCGAAGGGGCTCGGCGGCAAACCTGGGCGCAAGATCGCCTTTGTCGATCTCAAGACCGAAGGCGTTCCGCCGCCGCGCCGCACCACCGGCATCGGCGAGCTCGACCGCGTGTGCGGAGGCGGCCTTGTGGCGGGTTCGGCCATTCTCGTGGGCGGCGATCCGGGCATCGGAAAATCGACGCTGATGCTGCAAGCCTCGGGCGTGCTCGCCGGTAAGGCGAGCGTGGCCTATATCACCGGTGAAGAAGCGATCGACCAGGTGCGCCTGCGCGCCGACCGGCTCGGCCTCAGCAAGGCCAACGTGCAGCTCGCCGCGGCCACCAACGTGCGCGACATTATCGCCAGCCTCGAGACTGGCACCCCACCCGACGTGGTGGTGATCGATTCCATCCAGACCATGTTCGTCGATTCCATTGAATCGGCGCCCGGCACCGTCACCCAGGTGCGCACCTGCGCCCATGAATTGATCCGCGTGGCCAAGCGCCGGGGCTTCACCTTGTTCCTGGTCGGCCACGTGACCAAGGAAGGCACCCTCGCCGGTCCGCGCGTGCTCGAACATATGGTCGATACGGTGCTCTACTTCGAAGGCGACCGCGGCCATCAGTTCCGGATCCTGCGCGCGGTGAAAAACCGCTTCGGCCCCACCGACGAGATCGGGGTGTTTGAAATGACCGACGTGGGCCTGGCCGAGGTGCTCAACCCCTCGGCCCTGTTCCTGGCCGAGCGCCGCGGCAATGTCAGCGGCAGCTGCGTCTTTGCCGGCCTTGAAGGCACGCGGCCGGTTCTTGTTGAAATTCAAGCCCTTGTGGCGCCCTCGGCGCTGGGCACGCCCCGGCGCGCCGTGGTTGGTTGGGACATGGCCCGCCTCAATATGGTGATCGCGGTTTTAGAGGCCCGCTGCGGGGTTGCCTTCACCGGACATGACCTTTATCTGAACGTCGCCGGCGGCCTGCGGATCCAGGAACCAGCGGCCGACCTCGCGGTCGCCGCGGCCTTGGTTTCGGCTTTGAGCGGTGATCCCGTCCCGGCCGACGCGGTCGTCTTCGGCGAGATTGGCCTTTCGGGCGAAGTCCGCGCTGTCGCACAACGGGACCTGCGTCTTAAAGAAGCCGCGAAACTAGGCTTTAAACAGGCCTGGGCGCCGCGGTCGGCTAAAAAAGCGGACGCATCGGGGCATAATAAGCCCGATGACACCAAGACGGGGCTGACGATCAAGAGCATGGGTCACGTGCAGGACGTTGTGAGCCACTTTACCGACCCCGCTGCCCCAAAAGCGACGCCGCCGCAGGGCGGCAAAGCTGGGCCTTCAAAGATGCGTGGTCCGTGATGCAAGGCTTGCCCGTCAACGGCCTCGATCTTGCCGTCGGCGCCATTCTCCTCATCTCCGCGCTCATTGCGTTCATGCGCGGATTTGTTCACGAGGTTCTGTCCATCGCGGCCTGGATCGGCGCGGTGGCTGCGGTGATCTATGGTTTTCCCTTCGTTCAGCCGCACGCGCGCGGCCTGATCTCCATCAATTGGGCCGCCGATGCCGCCGCCGCGGTTGCGATCTTCCTCATCGTCCTGCTCATCCTGTCCATCGCCACCCATGCCGTCGCGCGCGCCATTCAGAAAAGCGCGCTGAACAATCTCGACCGTTCGCTGGGCTTTATCTTCGGAATCGCGCGCGCGGTCGTGATCCTGGCCGTGGGCCTCATCATCACCGACTGGCTCACCGAGCGTGAGCGGCCGCGCTGGCTCGAGACCGCCAAAACGCTGCCGGCGATCGAAATGGCCGCCGAAGGCTTAATTTCAGTCCTTCCACCCTCTTTCATGCCCCCCGGCCTCGCACCCAAACCGGCGGCCTTGATTAGGGCCGAAGAAGCCATACATACCGCCAAGACGCTCGAACGGCTCAACCGGCCCGCACCGGCGGCGAAAGGCGCTGATTTGAAAGAAAAAACATCGGAAGCCGGGTACCAAAATCAGGAGCGCCGGGATATAGAACGCCTCATGGAAAGCATCGCGAGCCCAGAGGCCACCACACCCCATGAGTGACCGGCTCAGCACCCAC
>CANJEU010000036.1 GCA_947473445.1 Fidelibacterota bacterium
GATCGCGAATGTAAGCGCTGATCAGGTCGCGCAACGGGACGATCGGCGTTTGCGCGTTCGGCAGCCCGGCCGTCGAAAATATAGTTCCGAGGGCGGGTTCCAGGATGGCCAGGTCGCTACATACCCCGCGCAGCCATGCCATTGCTTCATTTAACGCCTTCTCCTTGCCCAGCGCGTTTTCCAGAGCGCCCATTAGGCGGGCATGTTGCCGGGCCATCGCCGAAGCCCACGCGCGGACCGGCATCGCCAACCACAGGAAGGGTAATTCGTTCTGCAACGCCCAAATGACGCTACGTTCGCCGGCATCCCGTGCGCTAAACAGTAATTGGATGAGGGTTTCCGGGCTCGAGGGCAAAAGCTTCAAAGCATCGAAAGCACTGGCGGGAAGGCCGTTCAGGTTGGTGACAGCATCACGCAGCCACTTGATTTCATCGGTCTCGGCTTCTCCTTGGTCGAACCGGGCGAATGCGGCTGCAACCGCATGCTGTCGCTCCTCATATTCTGTCATCGCCAAAGCCGTTGTGAGTTCTCCGACATAAGCCTCGGGGTTGCCCGGTTGCACAATCGGAATAGGCCGCGACACAATATCGGCGCCGTCGCGTAGATAGATGAGGCACGGACCCTTGCACCGTTCCGGCAATATCCACGTGTCCTCGTCGGCACGCTCCAGCGCGTGTTCTTGCCGCGGATCCAATACCATGCGCGCCACCGGCGCGACGCTAGAATGAGGCTTAGGGGTAGACCAGCGCGCTGCCGCACCGTCGCGCTTAAGCGGCTCATCACGGTAGCGGCAGATGCGGATCGGCGGACGAGAGTCGCCGATGAAATCAATTTCGACTAAATCATCCTGGTGGGAAAGTGTGGCGAACGTTTCATCGATTGCGCCGCGTAAAATGCCGAGGGGAAGCTCCCCGTCGACCACGGTTCTAATGCCGGCCTTGGAGCCCTTTGCGCCTAGAGATAACACCATTCTGTGAGGTGAAACGGCGACTGCGCCCCGCAAGGCGCCGACATCAATTTGGCGGCCAGGTGCAAGGATTGCATCGTTGGCCAGTACGATCACGGCATCGCGCCCAACAAGCGGAACAACCACGTCAAAGGATTGTCCCTCGGGTGGTCTTAACGTTATCCGCAATCGATAAACGGGGCGGCCAGAGAACCGTATCAAAAGGCTGGAGTCGTTAGCCTGCTCCACGGCGCACATGGTTTCGCGGACACTGGCGGTCCATCCCGATAATCCTTCCAGGCGGACCTCGGCATTAAGCGCATTTTTCATAGTGCCCACTATGCTGGCGCCGAGCGGAACGAGCGCTAGTTGACGTTTCTCAATCTGGATGTTTGCGATCGGATCGCGCCACGACAGCTCTATCAAGCCGGCACCGATGATAGATCCTGAAAGCGGCGCCCATTTGCCGCCCGGCCGCCGGACGAACAATTCACCGGGACGCGGAAGTCGCGGCTCCTTTCGCGGTTCGTGAATTAATGGCTGCGCAGGCGATGCGATCAGTTCCCATGTATCGTCCGCAAGCACAAAGCCGCGGGCATTGAACGGGCCGAGCATTAGCTCATGCTCACGCCGGTCGGAATCAGGCTCTACCTTGAAGCGTACAGAATCAGGCTCGTTGATCTGGAAATACGCGGCACCGGTAAGACGCGCGAGCTTACAGCCTAGCGCCGGCACGTCTTCGACGTCTGTGACGGAGCCTTCCGTTGCGGATTCGATGATCCAGTCGTGAGGGATGAGGACATAGAGTGTCTTCGCGGGTGAACTCACCGAGCCCGCGCGTAAATACCGAAGCAGCGGTTCTTGGGGCGTGGAGCCCTCGTCGGCCTCGAAAACGAGAACCTCTGATCTAAGGGCTTCGCCTTTCGGCCATGTCCAGGGATAAGGCACACCGTCGGGGGAGCTCACGGTTGTCATGACCGGCGCTGTGAACGGGAAATCACGTAGCAGCTCCGCCGTACGCATATACGGACGCACCCGCCACCGGCGCTGATCGCCGGATGGCGGCTCAAGGAGCGCGACCTCACCGGAAAAATAATTGCCAAGCTCACCCGTTGCGATGGCGCGGGCGCGACTTGTCTCCGCGAGACCAGGCAATTTCGCGGACGGAACTTCACCGTCGGCAAGGAGCTGAACCGCTGGGTACCAAACGCCCTCACGCTTGACCAGATAGCGACGAACTTCCACGCCTTCCGTGGCGAGGCCGGTCATTCTCTCGTCCAGCAATCCGGATAGCAGCTCGTTGACGAGCGTTTCGTCTTCCGCTGGTACGTAGATCGGTAATTCGTCACGCCAGCCGGGATACTTCGAGTCGAGGAGGGCTGAATTGCGAACGGCTGGTGTCCCTTCGGCCTCGGCCTTCCGTCGAAAATGGAGAAGTCGTTCGGCCAATTCCGAGCACAGTGCAATAAAGTCGTCGTGCTGGTAACTCTTGCGCATGCGACCGCGCTCTTCTTTGGCGATCGCGAGAAGTTCATCGATCGTGTCAATGCGCCATGCGATCGCCCTGCGCATAATCGCGCGAAGATAATCCTTCAGCCAGGCTCTCGCGCCTTTTCTAAGGATTTGAACTGGAATGCCGCCCTCGAGTGCGAGCGTTAAAAGAAACTCCCGTGCATGCTCGCTCATTCTTAGAGGGCGCTGCCAATATTTCAGACCTGAGGTCGTCAGGCGTTGCTTGCTGGCATACGGAACTGATGGGAAAATATCGGGCGCTGGGTCATCCCATCGAAGAAAAGTTGAGTCACACTCGCGGCGGAACCACTCCGCGCAATACGCGACAAACAATGCTCCAGCGCGGGCGTCTGGATTTTCAAGGCGGCGCGCGCTCGCCAGATGTCGCAAGATCGCCTTCACTTTTTCATATTCGTTATCGGCCATGCGATAGCGATAGAAGGCTCGCCCGTCCGGCTGCCGGATCCTCCTTACCATCAGGAAAGTGTTCAACCACTGGCGTACGGGTTGAGGCCCGATGGACTGGTTGCTCACCGCATCGGGGGACTGCGAGCGTAGGACGGTGCGACGGGCCTTAATGACCGCAATTTGTAAGGCGTTAGCCTGTTCGCTGTTTCTTCGCTTGAGCTCGTCATTGAGCAAATCGAGGAATCGGAGATCGTTTCTATTTTTCTGAAAAAATCCGATGAGGTGCTCGTCGCTCAGGCCAGAAAAGTCGTGACCTGCCGTGGTCGTCGCTTCCTCCAGCTCCCGCAATTTTTTCCTCCCCCCTCACCTTCTGGGGTTGGCAAGCCCCCCCGGAACCAAGTTAAAGTTGTTTCGGTTCAAATGTAAATCCGCGCGAGGCGGCGGACGTGCCGATAGGCGCGATTCGGGTGGGGAAGTTTCTGTGTCCGATGCTTTTTTCTTACATCCGATCCTTAACTCTCCTTACGACTACCCCCGCCGCCACTGGGAGCTAGACGAAGCCGGCCAGGGCGTAGACGTACGCGGGCGATCGACTCGCTCAAGGTTAATTATCGCACCTCCCACCAGATTCGCATGCAGGCTGACCGCCTCTTGGACCCGGAGCTGGTGGATGTGGATGGAAATGTCGAGGATCGGAGTCGCACGGTCTCTGTGTTCAACGGTCCGCCGCCGGCGGTTCGGACCTTCGCTGCAGAGGACGAGGAGATCGCTGCCGTTACCGAATGGCTAAAGGAGCAGGCGACGGACGGTGTTACGTCGCACGAGATCGGTATTTTCGTCCGGTCCGAAGCTCAGTTAACCCGCGCGGAGGCGGCACTCGACGCCGCCGCGTTTCCCTATGTCGTGCTGGACGATAAAGCGGAAACGACGAGCGGTAAGGCTTCGATTTCCACTATGCACCTCGCAAAGGGCTTGGAGTTCCGCGTCGTCGCCGTCATGGGGTGCGATGATGAAGTGATCCCGTTGCAGGAGCGTATCGCCGCGGTGGGAGACGACGCTTATCTCCAGGAGGTCTATGATACCGAACGGCAGCTACTCTATGTCGCCTGCACGCGTGCAAGGGACCGGCTGCTTGTGACGGCAGTGGAGCCGGCCTCCGAGTTTTTGGACGACATGTCCAGCCAAAATTGAAAGTCGTCGGGCGTGACCACATCACCGGGGAGCGACTGACCGCATCGAGCACCGCCCTCGATACTATTAATAAGTGATCCCGCTCCGCCGGGACCGGCAGCCCGACCCCCGCACGGTCGGCTATTGGCGTCGCATTTGTGGGCCGCTTTGTGAGTTTCGGCCCGGACTCTTGCGGGAATGCCCGGAAATGCTCATTATTTTTCCCTCTTGCGGAGGACACCCTCTCCGCCATTCTGCTACGCGCCTGACGGCGATACGCGAAGCAGGGCAATAGCCCCTTTGGCCAGGCGCGTGCGCCCTTGGCGCGTACTTCCCCCTCAGTGTACGGTTCACGCTCTGCTGCACTGCGGCATCGCCGGGCATGGGGGCTCGGCTGTAGGCAATTGGGGGTATCGTCGTGAAGGTTCACCATCGTACGGCTGCGGCGTTCGGCCTGTTGCTTGCCGGTTTCACCATTCCGGCCTTCGCCTTCCAAGTCGAAGAAGCCAGCATCGAAAGCATTCAGTCCGCGATCCAAAGCGGCGAGACCACCTGTCAGAAAGTGGTGCAGGCCTACATCGATCGCGCCAAGGCCTATAACGGCGTCTGCACCGCGCTCGTGACCAAGGATGGTAAGCCGGTCGAGGCCAAGTCCGGCGTCGTGCGTGCGGGAGCACCGCTGAAATTTCCCACCGCCACCGTCGCGGTGAGCAAGATCCTGCCCAATCTCGATAAGTATAAAGGCCTGCCCATCGAATACGGACGGCTGGAGGCCACCGCGTCCGATCCCAGCGTCGTGCAGCAGGCCGGTATGATCGTGGGGATCCCCGATGCCGGTCAGGTCAACGCGCTGAGCACACTCAACATCCGCGGCGAACGTTCGGTCACCTGCAAAGGCGCCTTCGATGCGCCGCCGGGCACGGCGTTGCCGGCCGGTGCGCCCGCGGCCTGCGAGAAGTTCCGCCAGCAGCCCGATGCGCTGGAACGCGCGGCCGCGCTCGACAAGCAATACGGCCGCACGCCGGATCTCAAAGCCATGCCGATGTATTGCGCGGTGTTCTCGTTCAAGGATGTCTACGACACGACCGACATGCGCACCACCGGCGGCGCCGACGTCAACTACGCCATGGACGCACCGTCAGAAGATGCAACCGTCGTTGCCGAACTGCGCGCCAAGGGCGCGATCATTTACGCGAAGGCGACGCTGCATGAATACAACGCCGGCCCCAGCAATCCCGCGGGGCCCAACGCGGCCAAGACCGAAACCCGCACCTACGGCGGCGGCGCGCGCAGCAGCTGGGGCGGCTCGGCCTGCAATCCTTACGACACCGCGCGTGAAACCGGCGGCTCCAGCTCGGGCTCGGCGGTGTCGGTCGCGGCCAACCTTGTCACCTGTTCGGTGTGTGAAGAAACCGGGGGCTCGTGCCGCCAGCCCGCCTGGCGCGCGAACGTTGTCTCGTTCGTGACCACGAAGGGTCTGATCTCCTACGGCGGCGCGATAGGTTCGGATCCTTACCTTGATCGTGCCGGTCTCCATTGCCGCAGCATCAAGGACGCTGCCTTGGTGCTCGACGCGTTCAAGAATCCCGAACGCGGCTTTTTCGATCCGCGCGATATCTACACCGCGCTTCCCAAAAATCTCATCTCCAAGGACCCCTATAGTTCGTTCCTCAGCGGCAATGCCAATGCGCGCAAAGGCGAGAAGCCCCTTGCGGGCCTGCGCATCGGTATCGTGCGCGAATATATGGTCAAGCACACCGCCAACGATGCCACGGTCAGCGATCTGGTGAATGCCGAGATCAAGAAAGTGCTGCGCGACCAGCTCGGCGCCGAGGTCGTCGAATCCTTCGACCCCAAATATCCGAACGATCCCGACGTGCCCGACATGACCTATACGTTCCAGAAGGCGCTGGCCGAGATCCTGCCCATACATATGCCCGAATTCTTCACCAGCAAGATGGGCGAGGCCGGCGGCGCCGGTGAGGGCGGTGAAGACGGCGCCAAACCCTCTGAGGCCTTAGCTTTTGCCGTGAACGGCATCGATATCGGTACGCGCGATTACATCGCGCGGCTCGCCGAAAATAAAGCGCCGCTCTCCGATGCGCTCAATATCCGCCGGGTGACGGCCTCGCCGCCGATTCATAGTTTCGGCTTTCACATGCAGCAGTACCTCACGCGCCGCGGCGATGCCCGCGTGACGGATTGGTACAGCCTCACCGCCAACTCCAAGCACACGACCGAGTCTCATAAGGTGGCGATGGCCAACACCGCCAATAAATTCGATATCGCCTCACCGGGCATTACGCAGCGCATGAAGATGCGCGAGGTCATGCGCCTCGTGGTCGACAAGGTGATGCGCGAAAACAAACTCGACGTGCTGGTCAATCCCACCATCACGATTCCGCCCGTGCTTCACGGCGGACCTGGGCAGCCCACGATCAACAACCGCCCCACAGGGCGCTTCGCCACCAGCGCCGATCTCGGCATCCCCGAAATCACGGTGCCCGCCGGTTTCCACAGCGTGATGTATGAGCCCAAGTTTGAGCTGAACGACAAACAGGATGCTTATCGCTCTGTCGCCAACGAAACCACGCGCACAACGCTCAAGCACGCGATGCCCTACGGAATCTCGTTCTGGGCCGGCGCCGGCGAGGAGCCCGTGGTGATCGAGGTGGCGTCGATCTACGAACAAGCCACCAAACACCGCGTCGCGCCGGCGGGCTTCGGTCCGGTGAAGAAGTAGCGAGCTTCCTCTACACCGCGTACTGCCGCACGCGCTTGAGGCCGAGGCCGGCGGCAACGCCGACCGCGCCGAGGATTAGCACGTAGATGGCCGGGGCGATGGGGCTTGCCTGCAGCATCAGCGTCACGGCGATGGGCGTCAGCCCGCCGAACACCGCATAGGCGACGTTGTAGGACGTCGAGATTCCGCTGAAGCGCACGGCGGGCGGAAACACGTGCACCATCGCATGAGGCACCGCGCCCACAATGCCGACGCATAAGCCCACCAGCGCCGACAGCGGCATCAACAGAGCGGGACTGTCGCGCAGCGTCACAAGCATGATCAGCGCCGCGATTCCCGCAATCGGGCTCAACCACGTGAAGAAGCGCGCCGCGCCGATACGGTCGATGAGAAGTCCGGCCAGAACGCAGCCCACCGACAGGAACACCGTCGCCACGCTGTTGGCGCGCAAGGAATCCTGCACCCCGATCCCATAATATTTCTGCAGCACCGCCGGCATCATCAGGATCATCACGATGATCCCCGCCGACAGCAATCCCGTGAGCGCCATGGAGATGATGACGCCGCCGCGATGGTCGCGCGCTACAACGCGCAAGGGCAGTTCTTCCGACAGCGCCTTGCGCGCTTTCATCGCTTGGAACACCGGCGTCTCGGACAGCCAGCGGCGCAGATACACCGCGACCAGGCCGAACACCCCGCCCATCAGGAACGGATAACGCCACGCCACATCCAGTATTTCCTCCGGCGTAAACACGCTGTTCAGCCATGTGGCCGCCAGCGATCCCATAAGGATGCCGATCGTCAGACCGGAGGTGACGAGGCCGCCGCCAAGGCCGATGCGGTTCGCCGGCACATGCTCGGCCACGAACACCCAAGCGCCCGGCACTTCACCGCCGATGGCCGCGCCCTGGAACAGACGCAACACCAACAAAAGGATCGGCGCGGCGAGGCCAATATCGGCGTAGGTCGGCAGTAAGCCCATGCCCAGCGTCGAGATCGCCATCAGGAGGATGGAGAAGGCGAACATCTTCTTGCGGCCCATCTTGTCGCCGAAATGCGCCATGACGATGCCGCCCAAGGGCCGCGCGAGATAACCGGCGGCGAAGATGCCGAAGGTCTGCAGCTGCTTGGCCCATTCGGGCAGTTCGGGCGGGAAGAACAGCTGCCCGATGACGGTCGCGAAATACACGAAGATGATGAAGTCGTAGAATTCGAGCGCGCCGCCCAAGGACGCCAAACCAAGGGTGCGCATATCCTGGCGGGTGAGGGACTTATGGGTGGCCGCGGGTTGCTCGCTCATTACAAATCCAAACCTTCTCGAAAAATTGGCGTCTCGTACATTATTCGACCGATCAGTCGGTCTTAGGGCCCGGTTATGCCGTGGGCTCAGCGCAAAGTGAAACGCTAAACGGTGACGCGTTTGTTACTAACCGGCTTGTGATGGCAAAGGGCCGGTGTCGCTTGAGCGCAGGTGAATTGGAAATGAGATGACGCGGCGGCCCCGCCATGCGCCGCATGCAATGGCGCGAAAAGTCCGCTAGCGTGCGGTCATGATCCAAACGCTTAAGCTGCTGCTGCCCGCGCTGATTCCGTCGTGGAACTTCTTCGACGTGATCGCCGATTCGCCGCGCATTGAATACACCTTGCTCAATGCGCCTGAGGACGGCGACGGTGCCTGGCTGGAATTCCGTCCGCGTCCCGAGCGCCTGCCTGTCCCCGCTATGGTGGGGCGCTTGTTCTGGAATGCACAGTGGAACGAGACGCTGTTCATCATCAGTTGCGCCGAGCGGCTGATGGAGACGCCGACCGAACACAGTCAGAACGAGATCTTCCGGCGCATCGCCGCGGACCTTACTGAGCAGCCAGGCGCGGCCTGGTTGCGCTTTCGCATCGCGCTCCTCAGCGAGCGAGAGGGCGCCATCGAACGCGAGATCGCGTTCATCTCCGCAGCGCGCCCCGTCGCAAGCCTTTCTCTCCCATGACTCTCGATGCTGCGATCCGCCTGACCGAGGTGCTTCTGGCGCTGGCCTTCCTTCAGCAGAGCCTCGAGCATCTGCGCCGATTCCGCGGCGAACACATTCTGTTCGTGCTGCGTATCGTGCTGTGTGGACTGGTGATCGGCGGCGTGCTGGCCCCGTGGCCTTTGGTGGGCCTCGCGCTTCTTTCGCTGGTTATGCTCCACAGGTTCCAGGGCCCTTATAACGGCGGCAGCGATCGCATGGGGCTCCTGGCGTTGTGGTGCCTGGCGCTTGCGCAAGTGATGCCGGCCGGCCCGGCGCGCGAGATCGCCTTCGGCTATCTGGGTGCGCAGCTGGTGTTGTCCTATTTCATCGCGGGCTGGGTGAAGATTTTAAATCCCGATTGGCGCAGCGGGCGCGCGCTGCGCCAGGTATTCGCATTCTCCACTTATCCGGTCAGCGAAAGTCTGCGCGGCTGGGCGCAGCGGCCAAGGGTTTTGACCGCGATGTCCTGGGCGGTCATGCTGTTCGAGATCGCTTTCCCGCTGACGCTGATCTCGCAACCGACATTGATGGTGGGGTTGGGGCTCGCCGCGGCGTTCCATCTCGCCAACGCCTGCCTGTTCGGCCTCAACCGGTTCTTCTGGACATGGCTCGCGGTCTATCCCGCGATCGTTTGGCTGCAGGGGCGGGTGTTCTAGATCACGCGGTCGGTTAGGTGCGGCGAGGGTGTCCAACATACGTCGCGCTTTCCAAACAGAGCGTAGCGGTTCCGCGCAATGCGATCATAAACCCAATCGCCAATGAACCCCGGCAGCAGCTTCAGCACCGCCGCCGCGCGCCACGCTCCGCCGAGGCGCGTCGCAATCGCGATGATGGCCGCGAGCTTGCCGTAGGCCACACCGCCTTCGATCAGAAGAATGGTTTCCAGACGGACCGGATCGAGGCCGAGATCCTTGATGAGCGCCTGACCCAGTGGGCCTTGTGCGGCCGTGAAGCGGAACTGACCACCGGGATCGTGGCCGATCACCCATTGCACGAAGCCCGAACACAGCACGCAAACGCCGTCGAACACGATCAGCGGCGCTGGCGTGGGAAGCGCGGGCGCGGCGTCGCTTAAGGGACGGCCGACCATCGCCACCTAGATGTCCCCTATCCCCGCGAGCGCGCGATCATGCGCGCCGAGCGCGACGAACTGTTCGAGCAGCCAGGACGCGGCCGGCCCGGGCGGCGTATCGCGCCGCCAGATTCCCGCAAATCGATACGTGCCGCCGGGATGGTCGGGCATCATCAGGCGCTTGAGCGTGCCGGTCACAAGGTCGGCGTCGATCATCGGCAACGGCATGTTGCCCCAGCCGATGCCTTCGCGCAGCAGCGCGTGTTTGGCGCCAAGATCGGCAAGCCGCCATGTCTTGGGACTTAGCACCGCATAGTCGCGCCCCTCGGTGAAGCGCGAGCGGTCCATCAGCACAAGCTGTGTGTAGTCGCGTCCGGCGCCGGGCGGAATGCGTTCCATGCGCCCCAGCGGGTGATCGGGCGCCGCCACCGGCACCATGGGTGTCGATCCGGCGGCGATACATTCCACGCCCTCAACACCGGCGGCCAGCGGGCCGGAAATGCCCACGATCGCCGCCCCGTCGAGCACCATGCCCGTGATCGCGCCAAGTGCCTCGACGTGAAGGCGCAGCTGCACCGTCGGATATTCGGCCGCGAACGCGCGCAGCACTTTCCCCAGGCGCTCGGCCGGCAACATCACGTCCACCGCAAGGTCGACCTCGGCTTCCAGCCCGTCGAGCAGGGCTTTGACCTTGGCGCGCAGACTTTCAAGGCTATGTGAAATCGTGCGCGTTTCAGCCAGCAGCGCGCGGCCGGCGGCGGTCAGCTGCGGTTTGCGCGTGCCCTCGCGCAGGAACAGCGTCAGACCAAGCTGCGCTTCAAGGTTGGCGATCCCGTAGCTGATCACCGACACCGCCCGCTTCAATTTGCGCCCGGCGCCCGCGAAGCTGCCGGTGTCGGCAATGGCGAGGAAAATGCGCAGCTGGTCGAAGGTGGGGGTGCCCGGGGCGGTCACTATTCAACTTTATAGAACAATTTGACCTATTTTATCCGTCTAATCCTGAAGGTTCGCAAGGCTTACAGTCTCTCCAACAGGCCAGATCGGCCCCAAAAATGGAGACAGA
>CANJEU010000037.1 GCA_947473445.1 Fidelibacterota bacterium
AAGACGTTGATCGACGCCTTCGTACCGCCCGCAGATCAACGTTACCCCGGGACTCGCCGCCAACTTACGCACGAAAGGCTGATCCATCAGCCGCCCGCGCGGGGTGAGATATATCAGCGGTGTGTTCTCGACGTGGGACGCTCCAATGGCAGCATCGAGCACGTCGGGTCGCAGCACCATCCCGGCCCCGCCCCCGAAGGGACTATCGTCGACGGTGCGGTGTTTATCGCGCGCGAAACCGCGAATGTCCACCGATTCCAACGACCACAAACCGTCCTCTAAAGCCTTGCCCGCTAACGATAACCCCAGCGAGCCTGGAAACATTTCCGGAAACAGCGTGAGCACCACGGCGCGAAAGGCAGGGCTTTTCTCCATGCTCAACCGTCCGGTCCGTTTGTTTTCCCAGCTCCGTTTTCTGACGTCTCGCCGTCTGTCGTCTCGTCTTCAGGCACCTCATCCGGGCCGCCGCCGAGCAGGCCGGGGATGGGATGCACCACCACCTGGCCGCTTTTGACATCGAGCCGGTCTATCACCTCGGGCGTCAGCGGGATCAAGACAGAGCCACGGCCTTCGCCCACTTCCATCATATCGCCGCCACCGAAGTTATGCAGGCCGGTGACTTTACCTAGCACTTCTCCGCTCGTCAGGCTCACCACGGCGCCGATCAGATCGGTGTGGTAGAACTCGCCTTCCGACGGCGCCGGAAGCGCCGCGCGGCTCACAAACAGCTCGGTCCCCTTCAGCGCGTCGGCCTGGGTGCGGTCCGCAATGCCCCCGAGCTTTGCGATCACCACGCCACTTGAGGCCGGGGGAACCGCCCCGACGACGGTGACCGCGAACGATCGCCCATCGCCGGTGCTGACTGGCCCGTAGGCCCCAACGCCGTTCGGATCCTCCGTGAAGCACTTGATCCGCACTTCACCGCGCAGGCCTTTCGCGCCGACAATGACGCCAAGGCACACGCGTGAGGACGGATCCAAGGAAGGAGCGTCCCGCGCTTAGGCCTGAGCTTCGCCGCTGGCCGCAGCTTCCGCCGCCGCCTTCGCCGCTTCTTCGGCCATCTTCAGACGCTCTTGCGCCTTCGCACGCGGCTTATTCTGCTTGGTCTGTTCGTTCACGGTCGGAGCTTCCGCAAGACCGATCTTCGAGAACAGGCGCTGCACGCGGTCGGTAGGCAATGCGCCGACGCTGACCCAATGTTTAATCCGATCTTCCTTCACGACGAGACGATCCTTGCTCTCCTGCGCGGCGCGCGGATTGTAGGTGCCGACCTTCTCGATGAAGCGGCCGTCGCGCGGGCTGCGTGAGTCAGCCACGACGATGCGGTAGTAAGCCTGCTTCTTTGCGCCAGCGCGCGTCAGTCTGATCTTAAGCGACATTCACGAGTCTCCTTCTGTATCCGTGTTCGTGTTGATTATCGTTTGCCAAAGGGGAAACCGCCGGGGCGCGGAAGGCCACCGCCGGGTAATTTGCCAAGTCCACCGCCCGCGCCGCCCATACCGGGCAGTCCGCCGCCGCCCATCATCGCGCCGAGGGCGCCAAGGCCGCCCATCTTCTTCATGCGCTTCATGACGGTTTCCATCTGCTGATGCTGCTTCAGGAGCTTATTCACGTCCGGCACGGTGGTGCCCGATCCCGCAGCAATGCGCACTTTGCGCGACGCCTTGATGAGATCGGGATTACGGCGCTCTTTGGGCGTCATCGATTGGATGATCGCCTCGAGGCGCTTGAATTGTTTGGGATCAAGATCGGCGCTTTTGATCTGCTTCATCGCCTGACCGAGGCCGGGGATAAGACCGAGCAGCCCCTTCATGTCGCCCATGCGCTGGATCTGCTGCAATTGAGTGAGCATGTCGTTGAGGTCGAACTTGCCTTCCTGCATCCGCGCGGCAAGTTTCTCGGCCTTCTCTTGGTCGATCGTCGTGATCGCTTTTTCGACTAAACTGACGACGTCGCCCATGCCGAGAATGCGGCCGGCGATTCGTTCCGGATTGAAGGTGTCGAGGGCGTCGACCTTTTCGCCGAGCCCAATGAGTTTGATGGGACGGCCGGTGACCGCGCGCATGGACAAAGCGGCGCCGCCGCGCGCGTCACCGTCAACGCGCGTCAGCACGATGCCGGTCACGCCGACCTTCTCGTTGAACGACTGCGCGGTGATGACCGCATCCTGGCCGATCATCGCGTCGGTGACGAGCAGGGTTTCATGCGGCTGCACGATATCGCGCACGGCCGCGACTTCGGTCATCATCACTTCATCGATGGTGAGGCGGCCGGCGGTATCGAAAATCACGACGTCAAAACCGCCGTTGCGCGCTTCAGTCAGGCCGCGGCGTGCGATCTCCGCCGGCTGCTGGCCGGCGACGATCGGCAACGTGATGACGTTCACCTGCTTGCCGAGAATGGCAAGCTGGTCCTGCGCGGCGGGACGATAGACGTCCAAGCTCACCATCAGGACGCGCTTCTTCATCAGCGTCTGCAGGCGATTTGCGATCTTGGCGGTGGTGGTCGTCTTACCCGAACCTTGCAGACCGACCATGAGCACGGCGACCGGCGCTGGAGCGGCGAGACTGATATCGCCCGGCGCATCTTTGCCGCCGAGCATCTCGACGAGTTCGTCGTGAACGATCTTCACGACCATCTGGCCAGGGGTGACCGACTTCACGACCGCCTCGCCGACGGCCTTCTCGCTGACCTTGGCGATGAAATCCTTCACGACCGACAGCGCGACGTCAGCCTCAAGCAGCGCAATGCGCACTTCGCGCATCGCCGCGGCGACGTCGGACTCCGAAAGCGCACCGCGGCCGGTGAGCTTGGCGAAGACTGAACTCAGTTTGTCGGTTAGCGAATCGAACATCAGCCGCTGCGGACCTTTAACCAAAACACTTACGCGCCCGTGCGCGTAATCGCGGACGAGCGGCCCCTGAGGGGAAGCAAAACCCGAATTGTAAGGGTCTAGCGGGCGGTGATGTACGTGGTACCGGGCTGGAAGTCAACAAACCCAGTAATATTTACTATATTACAATGAGTTAGATCGCCGAGCGCCGCCCGCCGATCGCAGCAGCGTAAAGCCGACGAGGGCCGAAAGCACCGACCCGCCAAGGACGCCGATCTTCACTTCGTCGAGGAGCAGCGGATCGGTGAAGGCAAGGCCACCTATAAAGAGACTCATGGTGAATCCGATCCCGCATAGAAGGGCGATCCCGTAGATTTGGGTCCATGTAGCGCCCCCCGGCCGCTCGGCGACCTTAAGCTTTACACAAAGCCATACAGAACTGAGGATTCCGACCTGTTTTCCAAGGAAGAGGCCCAGGGCAATGCCGAGAGGAAGCGGTGCAACGACGTGCTCCAGGGCGATTCCGGCAAAAGAAACACCCGCGTTGGCGAATCCGAAGATGGGGATAATGGCGTAAGCCACCCAAGGCTGAAGCGCATGTTCGAGCCGATGAAGTGGCGAGGACTCGGCGCCGAGCTGATGAGCGGCGCTCTTTATCGGAATGAGGGTGGCCGCGAGCACCCCGGCGATGGTCGCATGGACACCGGAGACCAAAACGATGCCCCACAAAATCACCGCGAGAATGAGATAGGGAGCCAGGCGCACCACGCCCATGCGATTTAGGCCATACATCGCGCCCATCACAATGATGGCACCGAGGAGCGCGAGGCCCCGGATCTCGTCGGTATAGGCGAGCGCAATGATTGCGACAGCGCCCATGTCATCGACAATCGCAACCGTGGTGAGAAAAAGCTTCAGTGAAATGGGCACGCGCCGGCCCAACAGCGCAACCACGCCTATCGCGAAGGCAATATCGGTCGCGGTCGGGATCGCCCACCCGCGTGTAAGGCCTTCGGTACCACGCGTGATAAAAAGGTAGACGATCGCCGGTACGATCATCCCTCCCGCCGCCGCGACCATCGGCAGCACACGATCCGACCAACGCGAGAGATGGCCGACAACAAATTCCCGCTTGATCTCGAGGCCCACCAAGAAAAAGAAGATCGCCATCAGGCCGTCGTTGATCCAGTGCAGGACAGACAGCGGGCCGAGATGAAATTGGAGGGCATTGAAATATTCGATGCCGAACGGCGAGTTCGCGATCAACATGGCGGCAGCGGCGGCCCCCATGAGCAGAATCCCGCCGCTGGCTTCGCTTTTTAGAAAGCGGCGCAGGATTGTGGATTGGTCGACCGACATTTGGGCGCACTTCTCCAATTATTGAAATCATAGCAATTACAATTGCTTACGACTTAGATCGCTGCCGCCGCCTGGACAGCAGAGACCCCCGCACCTATAACGCGCCCATGACCATCGCCCAACCCCAATCGACACACGCGGGCCTTCCATTCCGCAAGATGCACGGACTCGGCAACGACTTCGTCGTGCTCGATGGCCGGGCCGCGCCGTTGCGGTTTAACACCGAGTCGGCCAGCGCCATCGCCAACCGGCGTACCGGCGTTGGCTGCGACCAGATTCTCATTCTCGAAAAGCCGCGCGATGGCGGCGACGCCTTCATGGCGATACGCAATTCCGACGGCGGGGTTGTGCAAAGCTGCGGGAACGGCAGCCGCGCGATCGCCAAGATGCTGTTTGAGGAAACCGGCAAGGATGAGGTGATCATCGAAACCCTGGCCGGACCGGTAATCGCCACGCGCGCCGCGAACGGACTCATCGCCGTCGATATGGGTCCCGCGCAGACGGACTGGCAGCGCATTCCGATCAACGCGCCAAAGGACACCTTGCATCTCGAGATCGGCGAAGGCCTGCTGCAAGACCCCGTTGGCGTCGGCATGGGCAATCCCCATGCGGTGTTCTTTGTCAGCGACGTGAACGCCGTGGACCTGGCCGCCGTGGGGCCGAAGATCGAGCACCATGCGATGTTCCCCGAGCGCACGAACGTCGAGGCCGTTCAGGTGCTCAGCCGTGATCATTTGCGTATGCGCGTATGGGAGCGCGGGGTGGGCATCACCGATGCGTGTGGCACCGGGGCTTGTGCGACGGTCGTCGCCGCCGCGCGCCGCGGGATCGCCGATCGTACGGCCACCGTTACTCTCGATGGCGGCGATCTGTTCATCACCTGGCGCGAGGACGGCCATGTGATCATGACCGGACCAGCCGAGGAAAGCTTCCGCGGCACTCTTGATGAACATCTTTCCCAAGGCCTAGCGCCGTGACAGCACAGTCTTCGAACGATTGCGCGCCGCGCGTTGTCAGCATGGGCTGCCGCCTGAACACCTATGAAGGTGAGGTGATGCGCGCGCATGCCCGCGACGCCGGCATCGCCAACGCCATCATCGTGAATACGTGCGCAGTAACCAAAGAGGCCGAACGCCAAGGCATGCAGGCCTTGCGCAAACTGCGCCGGGAGAACCCAGGCGCCCACATCATCGCGACCGGCTGCGCCGTGCAGCTCAACCCCGCGCGTTATGCTGCGATGCCCGAGGTGGATCGCGTTCTGGGCAACGAACATAAGATGAAGGCCGAAAGCTTCCGCATCGAGCCGGGCGAGAAGGTACTGGTCAGCGATATCATGACCGTGCGCGAAACCGCCGAGCATCTTGTCGAAGGCTTCGACGGCCGCACACGCGCCTTTGTCCAGGTACAGCAAGGCTGCGACCACCGTTGCACCTTCTGCATTATTCCCTTCGCGCGCGGGAACAATCGCAGCGTACCCATGGGCCGCATCGTGCAGGAAGTGCGCGGGCTGGTGGCCGCCGGCTATAAGGAAGTCGTCATCACCGGCGTTGATATCACCGGGTATGGCGGGGATCTGCCGGGCACGCCGAGCCTTGGACAAATGTTGCGCCGCCTTCTGATGGCGGTGCCGGAACTGCCGCGCCTGCGGCTCTCCTCCCTCGATCCGGCGGAAGCCGACGAAGACCTGTTCGGCCTTATCGCCGATGAACCGCGCCTGATGCCGCACTTCCACATCTCGGCACAGGCCGGGGACGACATGATCCTGAAACGCATGAAGCGCCGTCACAGCCGTGCCGATGTTATTGCGTTTTGTGACCGCGTCCGCGCCTTGCGTCCCGACGCCGTTTTCGGGGCCGATCTCATCGCCGGATTCCCGACCGAAGACGAGACGATGTTCCAGAACAGCCTCGCGCTGGTCGATGACGCCGGGCTCTCCATGCTTCATGTCTTCCCCTACTCGATCCGGCAAGGAACGCCGGCGGCGCGCATGCCGCAGGTTAACGGGGCCGTTATCAAGGAACGCGCCGGCCGGTTGCGTGCCAAGGGCGCCGAAGCGCTCGCACGATGCCTCGCCAGCCAGATCGGCAAGCACGTCAGCGTTCTGATGGAAAAGGATGGCCGCGGGCACAGCGAGCATTACTTGCCGATTGATCTTGGCGAGGCTGATGCGCTTGCGGGCAGCATCGTGGCGGCCCATATCGTCGGCACCGCGGACTCACGTCTCACAGGCCGTCTCTGATGTCATTGCGCGATTTGCTGCCCGGAGGGAAAACCTCCGATGAAGTCCAACAGCAATACAATACGGAGTGGTCGCTCAAGCTGAACGAAGGCTTGGCGAAGTCCTCGAGCAAGATCGTCGCCGGGATCGGCGATATTCTGACAAAGAAGAAGCTTGATGATGCCGCGCTCGCGGAACTCGAGGACCTGCTCATCAGCGCTGATCTCGGCACCGCCACCGCCGGCAAATTGACGCAAGCGCTGGCGAAGAACCGTTTTGGGCGCGACATCACGCCCGAGGAAGTGCGCGAGTTCTTCGCCGCCGATATCCGGCGCATTCTCGAGCCGGTCGCCCGCCCGCTGGTCATCGACCCCGACCATAAACCCTTTGTCGTGTTGGTCGTGGGCGTGAACGGGGCGGGAAAGACAACCACGATCGGCAAGATCGCTCATCAACTCACGGCCGCCGGCAAAAAGGTGTCGATGGCTGCGGGCGACACCTTCCGTGCCGCCGCTGTCGAGCAGCTCAAGGTGTGGGGCGCGCGCGCGGGGACGCCGGTCTTCGCAAAGGATACGGGCGCCGATGCCGCGGGCCTTGCTTTCGAGGCTTTGATGGAAGCCAAAAAGCGTGGCGACGACGTGCTCCTGATCGACACGGCAGGACGACTGCAGAACAGGGACACCTTGATGCAGGAACTGCAGAAGATCGTGCGCGCCATCAATAAGGTTGAGCCCGGCGCGCCGCACGCAACGCTTCTCGTACTCGACGCCACGGTCGGCCAGAACGCGCATGCGCAGGTCGAAGTGTTCAAGAGCGTGACCGGCGTCACCGGTCTTGTCCTTACCAAACTCGATGGCACCGCCAAAGGCGGGGTCGTCGTTGCGCTTGCCGATAAGTTCGGGCTGCCTGTGCACTATGTCGGCGTTGGAGAAGGAGCGAACGACTTGCGGCCCTTTACCTCCCATAACTTCGCGCGCAGTCTCATGGGCCTTACCCCCGATCCGTAATGGCCGATCACCGGATCACGACAGCGCGCGGCTCTCTGTTCGTGCGCGATTGGGGCGAGAGCACGGACGCCGCGCCCATTATTCTTCTGCATGACTCCCTTGGATGCGTAGCGCTGTGGCGGGACTTCGGGGACCATCTTGCCGCACGGACGCGGCGCCGCGTGATCGCATATGACCGCGCGGGGTTCGGTCAGTCCGACGCTTACGCGGGACACCTCCCGCTCGACTTTCTCTACACCGAATGCCGCGAGACTCTCCCCCCCATTCTGGCCGCGCTGAATGTCGGCGAGTTTGTACTCTTCGGCCATAGCGTGGGAGGTGAAATGTCCGTCGCAGGGGCAGCCGATTTCGGCGCGCGCTGCGTCGCGGTCATCAGCGAATCCGCGCAGATTTTTCCCGAAGATCGCATTAATGAGGGAATTCGCGCCGCCCTGCCTGCACTCGTCCCAGGTCGTCCGCAGTACGAACGCCTGAAAAAGTATCACGGTGAAAAAACCGACTGGGTCTTGTCGTCTTGGATCGACAACTGGCTGGACCCGGCTTTTACGCTCGATCTTACGGATCATATGAAGAAGGTACGCTGCCCTGTGCTCGCCCTTCACGGCGATCTGGACGAATTCGGCAGCACCGCGCAGGCCAAGCACCTGTGCGATCATGTCGCGGGCCCTGCTCAGCTTCATGTCATGAGAGATTGCGGCCACGTGCCGCACCGGGATCGGCCGGGGGAAATCCTGGAAACGGTGGCCGCGTTCTTAGCTTAGAGCGCGAGACTATCGAGCCATTCGCTGAAGCACAGCCGCGCCTGTTTGGTGAGGGTCGCGGCATAGCGCTGGGTATCGGCGCGCAGTGTCTTTACATGGGCGCCTTGTGTCTTGGCGATTTCCACGGCGTGGCCGACGAACCATTTTTCCAAATCGGGCCCGAGCACCTCGGGGTGACATTGGAACGCGAGGGTGTTCTTTCCCCAACTGAAACACTGATGGAAGCAGACCCCGGTCCCGGCCAGCAATGTCGCATCCTTCGGAAGATCGAAGGTGTCGCCGTGCCAGTGGAACATGAAGGTCTCTTCCGGACCAACGTGCCGGACCGGTGATTTATAGCCCGCGGCCGAAAGGATGAGCGGCGACCAACCGATTTCCTTCTCGCGGTTCGGATAGACCCGGGCGCCGAGCGCGCCGGCAATGAGCTGCGCGCCGAGGCAGATTCCGAGCGTGGGCTTATCGGCCGCAAGGCGCTGCTGGAGGCCTGCAACCTCGTGCTTAAGGAATGGATAGAGATCATCCTCATAGGCGCCGATGGGTCCACCGAGAACGACGAGCAGATCAGGCGCCAAAAGATCAACTGCGCCCCAGTCAGCGACCGGCGCTTCGATATAACTGACCCCCCAACCCCGCGCGTCGAAAAGCTCGGCCAGGACCCCAAGATCTTCAAAGGCAACGTGCCGGATCACGGCAACGCTGACGCTACCCGGCTTGCGTGCACGCGGCATCGCAAACTCCTGCTTTAAAATGTTGTCCGAGAGGGCTTAAGCGACTTCTTCGACGGTGCCGTGGCAATGTTTGTATTTCTTGCCGGAACCGCACGGGCAGCTTTCGTTGCGTGCAACCTTGCCCCAGCTTGATGGATCGCTAGGGTCACGTTGATCCGCCCGAACACGCGGCAACATTCTTTGCGCATCGATGGCCGAGGGCAGCGGCGCGATCGAACCGACCACGGGCTGCACCTGCTCCTTCACCTCATGACCTTGCGGCGCACGGGGCTCAAGATCCTCAGGTGGGGGCGTCGTGCGCAACTCAACGCGCGAAAGAATGCTGGTGACGCGCTCACGCAGCCCCGTCAGGAGCAGATTGAACATATCGAACGCCTCGCGCTGGTATTCCAGCAGCGGCTGCTTCTGCCCGTAGGCGCGCAGGTTCACGCCGTGACGCAGCATATCGAGCTGCGCCAGGTGATCGCGCCACGCCTGGTCGATCATCTGCAGCACGAGGCTTTTTTCCACGCGGCGCATCAGATCTGGACCGACGGCATCGGCCTTCTCGTTGAACTTGGCGTCCGAGGCCTGCGT
The DNA here is from genome assembly GCA_947473445.1 of Fidelibacterota bacterium. Lineage (GTDB taxonomy): Bacteria > Pseudomonadota > Alphaproteobacteria > Rhodospirillales > Rhodospirillaceae > SHVO01. Next base: position 9,483 of record CANJEU010000037.1, read on the forward strand.
AATCCGTTCGCGGATTTCTTCCTCGGCGATGCCTTCTTCGGCCGCCCATTCCTTTACCGGAAGGTGGAGATTGAGGACGCGCAGGGCTTCTTCGTGCAGGCCCGGCCAGTCCCATTGTTCCTGCATCTGCCCGGCGGGAATGAACTTCGCGACGATTTCGTCGATCACTTCGTGACGCATGTCCGCCACGAGTTCCGAAAGGTCTTCGCTGCGCATCATGTCCTTGCGCTGCTCGAAGATCACGCGGCGCTGGTCGTTCATGACGTCGTCGTACTGGAGCAGGTTCTTTCGGATATCGAAGTTACGCGCTTCGACCTTCTGCTGCGCCTTTTCGATGGCCTTATTGATCCACGGATGGATGATGGCCTCTCCCGGCTGCAATCCGAGGCGCTGGAGCATCGAGTCCATACGCTCGGAGCCGAAGATGCGCATAAGATCGTCCTGCAGCGACAGGAAGAACTTCGAACCGCCCGGATCGCCCTGACGGCCCGATCGGCCGCGCAGCTGGTTATCGATGCGGCGGCTTTCGTGACGCTCGGTGCCGACGACGTAAAGGCCGCCCGCTGCCATGGCGACTTTCTTCTTCTCGGCGATGTCGGCGCGGATCGCAACGCGCTCTTCTTCGGTCAGCGCGCGGCCAAGACGATCTTCTTCCTCGCGGAACCGGAACTCGGCGTTACCGCCGAGCTGAATATCGGTCCCGCGGCCGGCCATATTAGTAGCGATGGTCACCGCGCCCGGCGTACCGGCCTGGGCGATGATGAAGGCTTCTTCGGCGTGATATTTGGCGTTCAGGACCTGCGGATTGATTTTCTTTTTGCGCAGAACCGCGGCCAGCGTCTCGGACTTTTCGATGGACACGGTGCCGACCAGCACAGGCTGCTGGCGCGCCATGCATTCTTCCACGAGTGTGACGATGGCGGCGTATTTTTCCTCGGCGGTACGATAGACCTCGTCGTGCTCATCCTTGCGCGCGCGCGGCACGTTCGGCGGAACGTCAACGACCTCAAGGCCGTAAATTTGGCCGAACTCTTCTTCTTCGGTCATGGCCGTTCCGGTCATGCCGGCGAGCTTCGGGTACATGCGGAAGTAGTTCTGAAAAGTAATGCTGGCGAGGGTCTGGTTCTCGTTTTGAACCGCGACGCCTTCCTTTGCTTCAATGGCCTGGTGCAGGCCTTCGGACAGGCGGCGGCCTTCCATGACGCGGCCGGTGAATTCGTCGATCAGGTGGACGCGGTTGTCGCGCACAAGATAGTCGACGTCGCGCCGGAAAAGGTGATGGGCGCGCAGCGCCTGGTTCATGTGGTGAACCAGCGACACGTTATGCAAATCGTAGAGTTCGCCTTCAGTGAGAATGCCTGCCTCGCGCAGGAGTCCTTCGGCGAACA
>CANJEU010000038.1 GCA_947473445.1 Fidelibacterota bacterium
CGAACTGGTCGCGGGCTTCATGACCGAATACTCGTCCATGTCCTTCGCCCTGTTCTTCCTCGGCGAATACATGAACATGATCATGATGTCGGGCGTCGTTTCGATCCTGTTCCTGGGCGGCTGGCTCGGACCGCACGAAATGATCTCGTTCCTGGGCGTACTCACGCCGGCCCTGGCCTGGGTTCCGGGCATCGTCTGGTTCGCGCTCAAAATCTCCTTCTGCCTGTTCTTGATGATCTGGATACGCGCGACCTTCCCGCGCTACCGCTACGACCAACTGATGCGCCTTGGCTGGAAAGTCTTCCTGCCGCTTTCGCTGATCTGGCTCGTCCTTACGGCCGGCTTCCTTGTCTATTTCGACAAGCTGCCGCAGTAGGAGAGGGAATTATGGCAATGAATTCTTCTCTTCGTACGGCCCTCCTGTGGGAACTCCTCACCGGCATGTGGCTGACGCTCAAGTACATGTTCGGGCCCAAGGTCACGATCAACTACCCGTTCGAGAAGGGCCCGCTGTCGCCGCGTTTCCGCGGCGAACACGCGCTGCGTCGCTATCCGAACGGCGAGGAACGCTGCATCGCCTGCAAACTGTGCGAGGCCATCTGCCCCGCTCAGGCGATTACCATTGAAGCCGAACCGCGCGCCGACGGCTCACGCCGCACCACGCGCTACGATATCGACATGACGAAGTGCATCTACTGCGGTTTCTGCGAGGAAGCCTGCCCGGTGGACGCCATCGTCGAAGGACCGAACTTCGAGTTCGCCACCGAAACGCACGACGAACTGCTCTACAACAAAGACAAGCTGCTCGCGAACGGCGACCGGTGGGAGCCTGAGCTCGCGAAACGCCTGGAACTGAACGCACCGTACCGCTGATCTCTTCCTCTATCCCTCCCCAGCAAGGGGGAGGTCAGGAGGGGGTCGTTTGGGGCGAGAGGGGGTCTAAGAGTGAGACACGAACAGCTGAACCACGAGAAGAAAGGCGTGCGCGCATGATTATCGCCACGCTCGCCTTCTATCTTTTCGCCATCGTCGCGGTGATCTCCGCGCTGAATGTCATCTTCCAGCGTAATCCGGTGCACTCGGTGCTCTGGCTGATCCTGACGTTCTTCAACGCCGCGGGCCTGTTTGTGCTCCTGGGCGCCGAGTTTGTTGCGATGATCCTTGTGGTCGTCTACGTCGGCGCCGTCGCCGTGCTGTTCCTGTTCGTGGTCATGATGCTTGATATCAACATCACCATGATCCGCGAAGGCTTCCTCAAGTACCTGTGGGTCGGCGCCAGCATCGGCCTGATCCTCCTTATCGAACTCGCGGTCGTCTTCGGCGGTTGGGTGATGTCACCGGAGTCCGAAGGCCTGCGCGGCGCTCCGGCGCCTGCACCGGGCGCGGTCTCCAACACCGAAGCACTCGGCCTGCTGCTCTATACCGACTATGCCTACGTCTTCCAGGCGGCCGGTCTTGTGCTCTTGGTCGCCATGGTCGGCGCCATCGTCCTCACGCTGCGTCGCCGTCCGGGCGTGCGTAAGCAGAAGATCTCCGAACAGGTCAATCGCCGTGTGGCCGATACCCTGGAAATCGTGAAGGTCGAAACCGGAAAGGGCGCGTCATGACCCCGGAAGCCGGAATGATCGGCGTTGGCCTTTCGCACTATCTCACGCTTGCCGCGATCCTGTTCACGATCGGGATATTCGGCATCTTCCTCAACCGGAAGAACCTCATCGTCATCATGATGTCCATCGAGCTGATGCTGCTCGCGGTGAACATCAACATGGTGGCGTTCTCGTCATTCCTCAACGATCTCGTGGGCCAGGTCTTTACGATGCTGGTGCTGACGGTCGCTGCGGCGGAGGCGGCCATCGGCCTTGCCATCGTCGTGGTGTTCTACCGTAATCGGCGGTCCATCGAAGTCGAAGACATCAACACCATGAAAGGGTAGGGGTACTCTCGTGCTGTTGTATGCCTCCATCTTCCTGCCCCTGTTGGGCGCTTTCGTTGCCGGCTTCTTCGGCCGCATGATTGGCGACCGCGGGTCGCAAATCGTCACCTGCGTGTGCGTCGGCATCGCCGCTCTGTGCTCGATCCCGACGTTCTACGACGTCGCGCTCCAGGGTAACGCCCACGTCGCGCCGCTCTTCACCTGGCTACAGTCGGGCACGTTCGAAGCCGCCTGGGCGCTGCGCTTCGATACGCTGTCGGCAACGATGGTAATGACCGTTACGGTCGTCTCCACCTTCATCCACGTCTATTCCGTCGGCTACATGTCGCACGACGACAGCCAGCCGCGCTTCATGGCCTATCTGTCGCTCTTCACCTTCGCCATGCTCATGCTGGTGACGGCCGACAACCTCGTGCAGCTGTTCTTCGGCTGGGAAGGGGTGGGGCTTGTGTCCTACCTGCTCATCGGTTTTTGGTTCAAGAAGCCGTCCGCCAGCGCCGCCGCCATTAAGGCCTTCGTCGTTAACCGCGTGGGCGACTTCGGCTTCCTTCTCGGCATCTTCGCGATCTACGTCATCTTCGATGCCGTTACCTTCGATGTGATCTTCGACGCCGTCGCCTCCAAGGCTGATGCGCGCGTGCACTTCTTCGGTATGGACCTTCACGCCCTCACCATCACCTGCCTGCTGCTGTTCGTCGGCGCCATGGGCAAATCGGGCCAGCTGCTGCTGCACACCTGGCTGCCTGACGCCATGGAAGGCCCGACGCCGGTCTCGGCCCTCATCCATGCCGCCACCATGGTCACCGCCGGCGTCTTCCTCGTGGCCCGCATGTCGCCGGTCTTCGAATACGCGCCGGATGCGCTGGCCGTCGTCGTCTTTGTCGGCGCCACAACTGCCTTCTTCGCCGCGACCATCGGCTGCGTGCAGAACGACATCAAACGCATCATCGCCTTCTCGACCGTCTCGCAGCTTGGCTACATGTTCGCCGCCTGCGGTGTGTCGGCCTATCAGGCGGGTATCTTCCACCTCGTCACGCACGCCTGGTTCAAAGCGCTTTTGTTCCTGGGCGCAGGCTCGGTCATCCACGCGATGAGCGACGAGCAGGATATTCGTAAGATGGGCGGCATTTACCGTCTCATCCCGTTCACCTTCGCCGTCATGGTCATCGGCAATCTTGCGCTAACGGGCGTGCCGCCCTTCGCCGGCTTCTTCTCGAAGGACATGGTGATCGAAGCGACACATGCGGCGGGCACGGGCCTTGGCAATTACGCCTTCGGCCTTCTCATCATGGCCGCATTCCTTACGTCCTTCTATTCGTGGCGTCTGATGTTCATGACCTTCTTCGGCAAGCCGCGCGCCGACCATCACACCATGGAACACGTGCACGAAAGCCCGCTCATCATGACGATCCCGCTGGCCGCGCTCGCGTTCGGCGCGGTGTTCGCCGGCTTCATCGGGTATGAGCATTTCGTGGGCGAGGGGCGTGCCGAATTCTGGGGCGCCGCGATCGCGCCGCTGGCGGCCCATGACTCCATCGCGGCCGTGCATGCGCACCATCCGCCGTTCCTGCTCAAGTGGCTTCCCTTGTTCGTAACCATCGCGGGCTTTGGCCTTGCGTACCTGATGTACGTCAAGAAGCCCGAGCTTCCGGCCCGTCTCGTGGCGGCCTTCCCAGGCGTCTACAAGTTCCTGCTCAACAAGTGGTACTTCGACGAGCTCTATAACGTGCTCTTCGTGCGTCCGGCCTTTGCGCTCGGTCGCATCTTCTGGAAACGCGGCGACGCGGGCATCATCGACCGCTTCGGTCCGGACGGCATCGCGGGTCTATCCTCGCGCGCTGCGCGCCGTCTCGGGGCCGTGCAGTCCGGTTACCTTTACCACTATGCGTTTGCCATGATCGTGGGCATCGCGGTGATCGTGTCCTGGTTTGTGGTAGGACGGGAATAAGCCATGACTTTCATCGAAGGCCTCCCGATCCTTTCCGTCGTCACCTTCCTCCCGCTGGTTGGTGCGCTGTTCCTTCTGTTCGTGCGCGGCGATAGCGAAGTCGTTGCCCGTCAGTCGCGCTACGTCGCGCTGTGGACGACGCTCATCACTTTTGGCATCTCGCTCTTCGTCTGGTTTGGCTTCGAAAACGGCACCGCCGAGTTCCAGTTCGTTGAACGCTTCGACTGGCTGCCGCAGTACCGTATTGGCTACCACATGGGCGTGGACGGCATTTCCATGCTGTTCGTGATCCTTGCCACCTTCCTCATGCCCGTGTGCATCCTCGCCTCATGGGATGCCATCCAGAAGATGGTGCGCGAGTATATGATCGCGTTCCTGATCCTGGAAACCATGATGGTCGGCATGTTCTGCGCCCTAGACATGGTTCTGTTCTACGTCTTCTTCGAAGGCGTGCTGATCCCCATGTTCCTCATCATCGGTGTGTGGGGCGGTGGCCGCCGTGTTTACTCGGCCTTCAAGCTGTTCCTCTATACGCTCACCGGATCGGTTCTGCTTCTGGTGGCGCTGCTCGCCATGTACTTCCAGGTTGGCACCACCGACATCCCGGCGTTGATGGAAGCCGACTTCGCCCGCGACATGCAGTACTGGCTATGGCTGGGCATGTTTGCCTCCTTCGCCGTGAAGGTGCCCATGTGGCCAGTGCACACCTGGCTGCCCGATGCGCACGTCGACGCGCCCACCGCGGGCTCGGTCATCCTGGCCGGCGTGCTCTTGAAGATGGGCGGTTACGGGTTCCTGCGGTTCTCGTTGCCGATGCTGCCTGAAGCCAGCGCCTACTTCGCTCCGCTCGTCTTCACGCTCTCGATCATCGCCATCGTCTACACGTCCCTTGTCGCGCTCGTGCAGCAGGACATGAAGAAGATGATCGCCTACTCGTCCGTCGCGCACATGGGCTATGTGACGATCGGCGTGTTCGCGGCGAACCAGCAGTCGATCGAAGGCGCGATCTTCCAGATGCTCTCGCACGGCGTCGTCTCCGGCGCGCTCTTCCTTTGCGTCGGCGTGGTTTACGACCGCTTGCACACCCGCGAGATGGATCGTTACGGCGGCCTGGCCAACAACATGCCGATGTACGCCTTTGCCTTCATGGTCTTCATGCTGGCCTCGGTCGGTCTTCCGGGTACGGCCGGGTTCGTCGGCGAGTTCCTGGTTCTGACCGGCGCCTTCAAGGCCAACACCTGGGTTGCGCTGTTTGCGGCCTTGGGCGTCGTGCTTGGCGCCACCTACATGCTGCTTCTCTATCGGCGTGTGATTTGGGGCGCGATCACGAAGGACGACGTGCGGGAAATGGTCGATCTTGATCGCCGCGAAATCGCGATCCTTGCGCCGATCATCATTATAGTCATGTGGATGGGCATATATCCGCTGCCGTTCCTCGACGTGATGAGCGAGTCCGTGGCTCACCTTGTGAACAACTACCAGGCCGATTTGAAGGCCGCCGGGGTTACCCCGGCCGCCACCGAGGTCACGCGCCTCGGCGGTCAGTTGCTCGCCTTCCTGCGGTAAAGGTCATCAGATGACGTTCGAAGTCTCATCCCTGATCCCCGCGCTGCCGGAAATCTTCCTGGCGGTGGCTGGCATGGTGTTCTTGCTGCTCGGCGTCTTCCGTAAGGAAGACTCCACCCAGATCATCTCCTGGCTGGGCGTCGCGGCCATGGCCGTCACGGGCTACCTTATCCTGCGCGGTCCGGCGTCGGCCGTCACGTTCAACGATCTCTTTATCGTCAACGGGTTCACCTCGTTCGCCAAGATCCTGGTGCTCATCGGCGGCGCCCTGACCATGCTCATGATCAACAGCTGGGCCCAGGCCGCCAAAACCGCGCGCTTCGAACTTCCCGTCCTCGTGCTCTTCGCCACTCTCGGCATGATGATGATGGTGTCGGCGAACGATCTGATCTCGGTCTACCTCGGTCTCGAACTGCAGAGCTTGTCGCTCTACGTGCTCGCGGCCTACCAGCGCGACAATGTCCGCTCGACCGAAGCCGGGGTGAAGTATTTCGTGCTCGGCGCGCTGGCCTCGGGTCTGCTTCTGTACGGCTCATCCCTGGTCTATGGCTTTGCCGGCACGACCTCGTTCGAAGGCCTTGCCACCGCTATGCGCGGCAGCGAAACGCACATCGGCGTCGTCGTCGGTATCGTGTTCGTCATTGCGGGCCTCGCCTTCAAGGTCTCGGCCGTTCCGTTCCACATGTGGACGCCCGACGTGTACGAAGGCGCCCCGACGCCGATCACCGCCTTCTTCTCGGTTGGCCCTAAGATTGCGGCCCTCTGCCTGTTCCTGCGCGTCCTCGTTGGCCCGTTCGCGCCGATGATCGAAGAATGGCAGCAGGTCATCGTTCTCATTTCGATCCTGTCCATGCTCTGGGGCTCGTTCGCCGCCATCGCGCAGCGCAACATTAAGCGCCTGATGGCCTACAGCTCCATCGGCCACGTCGGTTACGCGCTCGTGGGTCTGGTCGTCGGCAATGAAGAGGGCGCCCGCGGCCTTTTGTTCTACCTGCTCATCTATCTCTTCATGAACATCGGAACCTTCGCGGTCATCCTGTCCATGAAGATCAACGGCAAATATGTCGAAGAGATCAGCGACCTCTCGGGCCTGTCCAAGAACCATCCGGGCATGGCGATGGCGCTTGCCGCGCTCATGTTCTCCATGGCGGGCATCCCGCCGCTCGCGGGCTTCCTCGGCAAATACTTCGTCTTCGTGGCCGCCGTGAACGCCGGCTTTGTGCCGCTTGCGATCATCGGCGTGCTGTCGAGCGTCGTGGGTGCGTTCTATTATATCCGCGTCATCAAGGTGATGTACTTCGACGAGCCTGCCGCGGCGTTTGATAAGCCCGACATGGTCAACGGCGCCATCATGACGCTGTGCAGCGTCCTGATGCTTGTGTACTTCGTCGTGCCCTCGCGTCTCGTCGAAGGCGCCGAAGCCGCCGCGCGCGCGTTGTTCCTGGGCTAAGACCTTTTTCCCCTCCCCCTGAAAGGGGGAGGCGGGGTGGGGGTCGTTTTCTGTTTCGAGCCTCCCGGTGAAGCTTTGACCTGGTTCACGGCCTCCAATCCACCGCCCGAGCCGCATCTGCCGTCCGGCTGGCGGACCATGGAGTTCGACGAACTCGACAGTACCAATGCGGCCTTGAAACGGATCACCGAGCAAGGCGGTGAAGTCGCCGAAGGCCTCCTCGTCTGGGCCCATCGCCAAACCGGCGGCCGCGGCCGTGCGGGCCGCGTCTGGCAAAGCCCTCCCGGCAACGTCTACGCGTCCTTCCTCATCCGTGCCCCCGAAGTCCCGAAGAACGCGCCTGAAATTGGTTTTGTCGCCGCGCTCGCGGTGCGCGACGCCATCCTCGAAATGCCGCGTCATAACACCGCTCCGCCCGCGATCACCTTCAAGTGGCCAAACGACGTGCTCTGCGAAGGCAAGAAGGTCTGCGGGATCCTGCCCGAACTCGCCGCCGATCCCGATAAGCGCAACTGGATCGTGCTCGGCATCGGGATCAACCTGATTGAAGTCGATGTCCCCGGTGCGCTCTATCCGGTCGGCTCACTCTCCGAATTTCACGTCGATACGAGGCCCGCGCACGCCCTTACCCTTCTCGGGCGCTCACTTTCGGCCTGGCTCGATACCTGGCGCACCGATGGTTTCGGCGCCATCCGCGAAGCTTGGCGCGCGAATGGTCCGCAATCGGCGGCGCCGCTCTCCGTGCGTCTGCCCGAGGGGCCCGTCACGGGAACCTTCGCAGGTCTCGACGACGACGGCGCACTACTGCTCGAAACGCCCCAAGGCCGCCGCCGGCTGGTGGTTGGCGATATCATGTTTGGAGAAAACTGATGCTGCTCGCTATCGATTGCGGCAACACGAATGTCGTCTTCGCCGTCTACGACGGCGACAAACAACTCGGCCAATGGCGCGCCGCCACAAAGACCGACCGCACCTCGGATGAATACGGCATCTGGCTCACACAACTTGTCGAGCGAGATGGAATCAAAGTCGCCGATATCACCCATGCCATTGTCGCGTCCGTCGTGCCGGGCAAGAACTTCGACCTCGGCAAGCTCTGCGACAAATACTTCGGCTGCAAGGCGCGCTTCATCGGCGATCCCGAAATCGACCTCGGCCCAGTGCCGAAAGTCGACAACGCCAAGGAAGTCGGCGCCGACCGCATGATTAACGCGATCGCGGCGCATGCAACCTACGGCGGTCCGCTCATCGTGATCGACTTCGGCACCGCCACCACTTTCGATGTGATCGACAAAACCGGCGCCTATTGCGGCGGGTGCATCGCGCCGGGGATCAATCTCTCCATGGAAGCGTTACACATGGCGACGGCCCTGTTGCCGCGCCTGCAGGTGCGCAATCCCGGCCAGGCGCCTGTTGTGGGCACCAATACTGTCGCGCAAATGAATTCCGGGGTTTTCTGGGGTTATATCGGCCTTATCGAAGGCCTTGTCGGCCGCATCAAAGCCGAGCGGGGCGGTCATATCCGGGTCGTCGGTACCGGCGGACTTGCTCCTCTCTTTGCCGAAGCCACCAAAGTCATCGAACACACCGACCCCGACCTCACCATGCGCGGTCTCGTCGCCGTGCACGAACGGAATTCGTGACTAAAACCCCCTCCCTGTCGCGGGGAGGGGCTATAAGGTCTAAATGAACAAAGCCGCCGCGCGCACTGCCCCCACTCAATTCCCCGAAGGTCTCGATAAAGGCCTCTGGTTCATTCCTTTGGGCGGTGCGGGCGAAATTGGGATGAACCTCAATCTCTTCGCCTGTGACGGCCGCTGGCTCATGGTCGATCTCGGCGTCACCTTCGGCGACGATTCTATCCCTGGCGTCGATCTTGTCATGCCCGACCCCAGCTTCATCGCCGAACGGCGTGACAAGCTCGATGGCATTATCATCACGCACGCGCACGAAGATCACGTGGGCGCGGTGGCTTACCTGTGGCCGCAGCTGCGCTGCCCCGTTTACACCACGCCCTTCTGCGCGGCCTTCCTTCAGTACAAGCTCAAGGAAGTCGGGCTCGAGAACGAAGTGCCCGTGCACATCATACCGCTCAGCGGCCAGGCGACCGTTGGCCCATTCACGGTCGACTTCATCACCCTGACGCACTCGATCCCCGAGCCCAACGCGCTCGCGATCCGCACGAAATACGGCACCATTTTCCACACCGGCGATTGGAAGTTCGATCCTGACCCCATTATCGGCGACGTGACCGACTATGCCGCCCTTCGCAAGCTGGGCGAGGAGAATGTGCTCGCGCTCATTGGCGATTCCACGAATGTCTTCACCGAAGGCGAGGGCGGGTCCGAACTTGCCGTGAAGGACAGTCTCACCGCGCTGTTCGGCCGCTATACCGGGCGCATCATCGTCGGCTGCTTTGCCTCCAACGTCGCGCGGCTGGACAGTATCGCCCGCGCCGCCGCGGCCAACGGACGTCACGTTGCTCTGGTGGGCGCTTCGCTCTGGCGCATTCTTGAAACCGCCCGCCGCACCGGCTATCTCGCGCCCGACTTGCACTTCTATGAAGCGAGCGAAGCGGCGAACCTTCCGCGCGATAAGGTCGTCTATATTTCGACCGGCAGTCAGGGCGAGGGACGCGCCGCCCTGATGCGGATCGCGTTCGGATATCACCCCGATGTTCATCTCAGCGAAGGGGACGTCGCGATCTTTTCCTCGCGCGCCATTCCCGGCAACGAGAAAGCCATCGCCAAGGTGCAGAATCAGCTCGCCAAATCCGGGGTCGAGATTGTCACTGCGCGCGATCATTTCATTCACGTCTCGGGTCACCCGGCGCGCGAGGAGCTGCGCCGCATGTATCAGATGGTGCGCCCGCGCATTGCCATCCCGGTGCACGGCGAGGCCATGCATATCCGCGCCCACGCGGCGCTCGCCAAGGAATGCCAGGTGCCTCACACAGTTCAGGTCGAAAACGGCATGGCCGTGAAGTTCGACGGCGACAAGGCGTCGGTGAAGGGCACGGTCTGGTCCGGCCGCATGGCCTGGGAAGACGGCGCGCTTATTCCCTTTGCAAGTCCCATGCTCCGCGACCGTAAGCGTCTATTTTACGATGGCGGCGTTGTCGCGACGGTGGTGCTCGATGACGCCGGATTTATACTGGCTGACCCCGTTGTCACCGTGCTCGGCATGGCTGACCCGCTCGAGAAGGGGCCCCGCGATTGGAACGATGTGATCCAGAACGCCCTCGACCGGCTCCCGAAAAAAGCCCGCCGGGACGACGACGTCATCGAGGAAAACGTCCGTCAGGCGGTGCGCAAAGTCTTTGCCCCCGCCCGTAAGCCCGTCGTGAAGGTTCATGTCAGCCGGGTCTAATCGCCTGATAAATAATTATATTTTGATGCGGTTGCGCTTTGAGGCAGGATCGACCAAGTAAGGGAGATAAATTCTTCACGAGGGATCGATGATCGGGCGTTTGAACCATGTGGCCATCGCGGTGCCGGACCTTGCGGCGGCGACGGCAAATTATCGCGATACCCTCGGCGCCAAGGTTTCCGCGCCGCAAGACCTGCCAGACCATGGCGTGACGGTCGTGTTCGTCGAACTGCCGAACACCAAGATCGAACTCCTCCATCCGCTGGGCGATAACTCGCCGATCCAAAAATTTCTCGACAGCAATCCCGCCGGCGGGATCCACCACCTCAGCTACGAGGTCGACGACATCTATGCCGCTCGCGATAACTTGAAAGCTGCGGGCAAACGCGTGCTCGGCGACGGTGAACCGAAAATCGGCGCACATGGCACGCCCGTCCTGTTCCTTCACCCGAAGGACTTCAACGGCACGCTGGTGGAAGTC
>CANJEU010000039.1 GCA_947473445.1 Fidelibacterota bacterium
AGCCAAATCTGCGCTCTAGCAGGGCGTTGTTGCGCGCCGGTGCTGGGTGCTATCTTTAGCCCATGCAAGGCACCATTCTCCTCGTCGGTTGCGGCAAAATGGGCGGCGCGCTGCTCGCCGGCTGGTTCAAGCGCGGCCTTTCGCCGGTTGACGCCATTGTTGTCGAACCCGCCGGGCGCGACAGCGTCACGGCCTGTTCCGATCACCGCGCGCTCACGGTCCTGCCGCATATGACCGATGTGCCGCGCGATTTTCGCCCCGACGTCATCTTGTTCGCCGTCAAACCGCAGGTCGCCGATCAGGTGGTGCCGACGTACCGGTCGTTTACGCCGCAGCATCCGGTATTCCTGTCGGTCTTGGCCGGCAAGCCCACGGCCTACTTTAAACGCCACCTTGGCGAGGAAGCCGCCGTCGTGCGCGCGATGCCCAATACGCCGGCGGCCGTCGGCAAAGCCATCAGCGTTCTCTATGCGTCACCGAACGCGAGCCAGATTCAACGCCGTGTGTGCGAGGTTTTGCTCAGCGCGGTCGGCGAAGTGGCCTGGATCGATGATGAATCCCACATGGATGCGGTGACCGCGGTTTCGGGCAGCGGCCCTGCCTATGTCTTTCTTCTGGCCGAATGTTTGCGCGATGCGGGCATTGAAGCGGGCCTTCCGCCGGACCTCGCAGCGCAGCTGGCGCGCGCCACGGTCGCGGGCGCCGGCGCTTTGCTTGGATCGGATTCGACCGATCCGGGCATCTTGCGAAAAAATGTGACCAGTCCCGGCGGCACCACCGAGGCGGCGCTCAACGTCTTGATGGGACCCGAAGCGATGAAATCTTTATTCGCACGCGCCGTCGCCGCCGCGACCAAGCGTTCGAAGGAACTGGCGCTCTAGCGCACGCCCCCTTAGTTCGTCATCAGACGAGGTTGTTATGGCCAAGAAACCGAGTAACTCCGCCAAGCCCGCCGCGCCGTTCGCGGGGAGCGAGCCTGAGGCTGCGATGATCGACCGCATCATCGACGCCGCGCTTGCCGAAGCCGCCGCGCTCGGCTGGCGCAATGTCGCGATGGATGCCGTCGCCGCGCGGGCCGACCTTCCGCTCGGCGCGGTGCTCGAACAGGTGCCCACGCGCGCTCATCTCGTGGCGCGCCTTAATGATCGTCTCGACCATCGCATGCTCGCCGGATTGAAAGCGCTCGACGAGGCCGACAGCGTGCGCGACCGCTTGTTCGATGTCGTCATGAAGCGGTTCGACGCCATGAATACCGACCGCGAGGGTATGCGCGCCTTGGTCACGGGTCTGCGCTTCGATCCGCCCGCCATGGCCGTGGGGCTTCGCCGCGCCGATCGCACCGCCGCGGTCATGCTTGCGGCCGCCGGCGTTTCGCCCGACGGACTGCTGGGGTGCGCCCGCATCCAGGGCATGAAGGTCGTGCTGCTCTGCGCCTTGCGTGGCTGGATGGAGGACGACAGCACCGATCTCGCCAAAACCATGGCCGCGCTTGATCGCGCGTTGGAACGGGCCGAGCGCGTCGCGGGCTTCCGTGGCTTCCGGCGCCCCGTGCAAAACGCAGCCTAGGCAGATCTCCTCATGCGGTTCGCGGCGCTATGCGCGCTTCTAGCTTATTGCGCCGTCGGCACGGCGATGGCGGCCGATGCGGCGCCAAATCCCGATCACCCCGGCGCGGTCGCGCTCGCCCGCGATAACGGCACATGGGTCTACCAATCCTTCCCCGCGTTCCTTCCGCTTTACGTGTTCGATGGCGATGGGCTGAATCAATCCAACTGCGACGCCGTCTGCGCCGCGGTGTGGCCCATCATCCGGGCCGAGGCGGCCTCAAAACCCACTGGTGACTGGACCATCGTCGCGCGGCCCGACGGCAAGCGGCAGTGGGCCTACAAGGGCAAGCCCGTTTACACGTTCTTTTTGGATAGGCCAGGCGCGCCCAAGGGCGTGGGCCGTCTCGCCGACTGGTATCTTGAGGAAGATGCCGACGGAAAGCCCTTGCCCGGTGTCAAACCGAAAGCGAAGGCCCCAGGTGTGCGGCCGGCATGGCGGCTATTGGAACCGTAGGTTCGCGCCGCAACACCTCATCGGTGGTCTCGGCGAGGCAACGGCAGGCCGCGCACGAAAAGGAGCCTCTGCCGCTGCGCGCGGCCGCGCTCGCGATGAACCGGCCGCGCACGGCGCGTAATTCCCGAATGAGTTTTGGGCGGTAAGCCTTCCATTCGGCGCTGCCGTTATGTCCGCATTCGGGACATTTCAATCTTGCTGTAACGATCATAGTCCACGCGGGTGAGTGAGTGACGCCCCCAACAACGTAGAGTTGGCGGTCCTTGTTCCGGCGAGCCGCCCTTCAAAATGAAAATGGACCGCTGCGCCATATGGCTGCTGCAGCCCACTTTGCCCAGCCCCCGCCGAAGCTTCTGCACGTTATGACGGCCGTTGCTGCTTACTTTTTCGGTGGAGGAGGGGGGCTCCCACCCAGTCAGCGAGCTTAGCAACGGCCGTCAATCTCCATCAGACTTCGCCGCGCGCCATCTCAAGGGCGTCGCGATCGATAACCTGAATGCGGCTGAGACTCTTTTGCGCGATGGCGCCGCTTTGCTTCAGTTGGCCCAGCGTGCGGCTGACCGTTTCGATCGCCATGCCCAGATAATTGGCGATGTCGGTCCGTGTCATCGGCAGATGGATCGCACCGTCCGCATCCGCGCGGTCGGCGAGGTCGAGCAGGAACCACGCGACGCGTTCCTGGGCCGACTTGTGGCACAGCAACACCATGCGCTGATAAGCTTCTTGAAGCCCGCGCGCGGTGATCTTGCGCAAGTGGCGTGCGAAGGATTTGTCTTCGGCCAGAAGCGTTTCCACGATCCGGCGCGGATAGCGCACCAGCGTGCAATCGCTGATCGCTTCGGCCGAGAAATAATGCTCGTCGTCGGTTTCAAAACCAAGAAAATCGCCCACGCGCGGGAAAGCGCAAACTTGGCGGCGGCCATCCACCATCAGCTTCACGAGCCGGACGCTGCCTTCGGCCAAGCGGTAACAGGCATCGGCGTCGCCGCCTTCAGCGAAGATTTCCTGGCCGCGTTTGACGGTCATGCGCGTCCCGGCGCCGGCGAGCACATCGAGCGGCAAGCCGGTGGGAACGAACGCGTCCTTCAGCCACACGGTCTGTGCGTGGCTTTTTGTCAGAGTTCCAGTAGCCGGTTGCAACATGTTAGGCTCCTCGCCCAAACGGCAGATACGTCTGTTGCGGGCAGAATGACCGAGGTGAGCCTTGGCTTTTATTGGGAGATGTTCGTACGGGTTTCTACGTACATCCCTGCGGGTGAATGTCCCGCCTCCCGCGAAACCAGGAGAGTGCGCCCTGATACCTCAGGATCTTCATAGAGTGAGCCGGGGCTGAGCGATGGACCCGCTGTGGCAAACCGCGGGGCTTTCGGCCGACGAGGCCTGTGCCCGTCTGGATCTACTGGTGGCGATTGTGCCAAGCGGGATCGTCGTGATCGATGCGGCCGGAGGCATCGAGCTTTTCAACCCCATGTGTGAGCGGCTTTTCGGCTATACGGCGGCGGAAATGGCGGGCCGGAACCTTGCCGCGCTTTTTGCCGATCCGCCGCCTCTGGCCGAGCTTTTGCGCCCTCACAGCGCCCTCGGGTTGCCGCATGACCTTACGGGCCGGCGCAAGGACGGACGTGTTTTCCCCCTGCGCCTGACCATGGGCGGAGGCGCCCTCGGCGCGAAACCCATTTATGTCGGCACGATCCTCGACATTACCGCGCAGAAGGAGGTCGAAAACACCTTGCGCGAGCGCGAGGAAAAACTGACCTCGGTATTCGAAACCGGCCCCGACGCCATCATCATCTTCAATGAACAGGGCGCCATCGAATCTCTCAATGCCGCGGCCGTATGGTTATTCGGCTATCTTGAGAGCGAGGTCCTGGGGCAGGACGTGAAGATGTTGATGCCCGCGCTCCATCGTGAACTGCACGACGGTTTTCTCGCGCACCGTCCTACCGGCGAGAAGCGGATCATCGGGATTGCCCGCGTGGTCATGGGCCAGCGTCGCGGGGGCGATACCTTCCCCATGGAGCTGAATGTCGGAGAAATCAGGATCGGTGAACGCCGCCTGTTCACCGGTTTCATCCGCGACATCTCCGAACGCCTGGGCGCCGAGCGGCGGCTCCAGGACCTGCAGGCCGAGCTGCTTCACGTCTCGCGTCTCACCGACATGGGTCAGATGAGTTCGGCCCTCGCGCACGAACTCAATCAACCTCTGACGGCCATTGCCAACTACACCAAGGCCGCGCGCCGCACGCTTGACCAGGGCGTCGAGGCCTCGCGCGACAAAGTGCAGGAGCTGTTGGACAAAGCCGCGGGTCAGGCCCTGCGCGCCGGGCAGATCATCCGGCGCCTGCGCGACTTCATCGAAAAGCGCGAAGACAACCGCGCCCCCGAGGACGTCAACAAGATCATCGAAGAAGCCATGGCGCTGGCCTTTGTCGGCGCCGCCGAGGCCAGCGCAACGGTCACCGCCAAGCTCGGGGCGAACCTGCCCAAAGTTCTAATCGACAAGATCCAGGTGCAGCAGGTCGTGCTCAATCTAGTAAGGAACGCCCTCGAGGCCATGGCAAGCAGCCCGCGGCGCGAGTTATGCGTTTCGACCGCACTGGAAAACGAACGGTTCGTGGAGGTTGTGATTGCCGATAGCGGTCCCGGCCTCGCCGAGGAGGTCGTTGCCAAGCTGTTCCAGCCGTTCGTGACCACCAAACACGATGGAATGGGCATTGGCCTGTCCATCTGTCGCTCTATAGTTGACGCCCATGGAGGAAAGTTATGGGCCACGTCCCGTCCCGGCGAGGGCGTGACCTTCCATTTTCAGCTTCCGATTGCCCAAAGCGGGGATGAGGAGAAGGCGCGCAGATGACAAGTACGATCTTCATTGTTGATGACGATGCCGCGGTCAGGGATTCGCTCTCCGCGCTGCTCGAGGCCGACGGATTTGCGACCGAGACGTTTGAATCGGCCAAGGCGTTCCTCGCGGGCTACAGGCCGAAAGACGCCTGCTGCGTCATCGCCGATATCCGCATGCCCGATATGGACGGCCTCGAACTGCAGGAGGAACTTATCCGCCGTGCTTGGGGCTTGCCCGTCATTATTGTTACCGGCCACGGCGACGTTCCTCTGGCCGTTCGCGCCATGAAAGCCGGCGCGGTCGATTTCATCGAGAAACCCTTTGATGACGATGTCCTGCGCGCCAGCATCGAACGCGGCATAGCGCAAAGTAAACGCACGCGCGGCGAGAGCGCGCTGACTCAGGAAGTCGCAGCACGAATCGCCGAGCTGACGGCGCGCGAACGCGAGGTCATGGAGCACTTGGTGGCGGGGCGGCCCAATAAGGTCATCGCGCACCGCATGGACATCTCGCCGCGCACTGTGGAAGTGCATAGGGGCCGCGTCATGGAGAAAATGCACGCGCGCAGCCTGTCCGACCTCGTGCGCATGGCGCTCGCCGCGAAGATCGAAATTCCCGCCCCCGGTTAAGCTCCGCGCCCGAGTTGTATCGGCACGGGTAGCTTTCTACGGGCATCTACGTATATCCGGCCCGTGATCCCCGGGCGTAGTGTCCGCTTATGGAAACAAGCCATTTCACGCCGTCAGGGGAACGCGCCGCGTCGATCTTTATCGTCGATGACGACGAGCCGGTGCGCGATTCGACCTGCGCGCTGTTGGAATCCCACGGTATGCCTGTGTTCGCCTATGCTTCGGCCGATGCGCTTTTGCGCACCGCCGTGCTCAAACATGGCGACTGCCTTATCCTCGATAATCACATGCCCGGAATGACCGGCGTCGAACTGGTCGAAGAGCTGCGCGCAAAAGGCATCCGCATCCCCGTCATCATGTTCACCGGCCGGGGCGATGGGGCCCTCAAACAGCGCGCGATGCGCGCGGGCGTCCTGATCGTGCTTGATAAACCGGTCAACGAAGAACATCTGTTGCAGGCGATCGCAGTCGCCAAGATGGCGTCCGACGACTTGCACTAGCCTTTTCGATTTCTCTGTCCAACGCGCCCGCCGCGGCCGCACCCGGCGGGCTTTTTTATGTGCAGCTTCTTCAGGAAAAGTGTAACGCGGCTTTTCCGTGCGAACATGCGGCCGTTCTAAAGCGGAATGGTGAGCGTCGCGCGCAGGCCGCCCAGCGGGCTGTCGCCAAGGCTGACTTCGCCGCCCATGCCGCGCGCGACATCGCGGGCGATCGTGAGCCCGAGCCCGACTCCGCCGGTTTCGGGAT
Source organism: Fidelibacterota bacterium (assembly GCA_947473445.1). Taxonomy (GTDB): domain Bacteria; phylum Pseudomonadota; class Alphaproteobacteria; order Rhodospirillales; family Rhodospirillaceae; genus SHVO01. The sequence continues at coordinate 6,280 of CANJEU010000039.1, forward strand.
TGCGCGAGGGCTCAAGGCGCAGGAAGGCGCGGAACACTTCCTCGCGCTTATCTTCCGGAATCCCTGGACCGTCGTCATCGACGTCAATTTGGATCGCACCCTCGATCCGGCGCGCGTGAACCTCGACGCGCGTGCCATAGCGCACGGCATTGCCCACAAGGTTGCCCAGGCAGCGCTCGAAGGCCACCGGCTTCAACGCCATTTGCTTGGGGAGGCCTGTGATCGATGAGCCGACCGGCGCGCCGTCGCGGCTATACCGGCTAACCACGTCATCGATCAAGGCGGCGACATTGGCCGGCGCGGATTCCTCGGCGCCGTCACCGCGCGCGAAGGCCAGATAGGCCTCAAGCATGCGCTCCATCTCGGCGACGTCCTCGCGCAAGTCGGTGACGTCGGCGCTCTTTTCCATCATCGCCAGTTGAAGTTTCAGCCGCGTCAGGGGCGTGCGCAAATCGTGCGAAACGCCGGCCAGCATTTCGGTGCGCTGGGCAATCTGTCTTTGAATGCGCGCCCGCATCAGGTTGAACGCGCGCGCGGCCTGGCGCACCTCGAACGGGCCGTCGCTGGGGAAGTTGGGCACCTCGCGGCCCTTGCCGAAGTTTTCGGCCGCTCGTCCCAGGCGGCGCACGATGGCCACTTGGCTGCGCAGGTAAACCGTCGCGACGCCGAAGAGGAGAATGGAAGAGCCCACCATCCAGATCACGAAAATATAGGTGCTGTTCAGCCAGATGCGCCGGCGCGGCGCCAGAACCGTGAGCACGCCATCGTCGATTTGCACACGGATCGCCACCAGCCTGTCGGTGCGGAACGAAAGCCGGTCGATGCTGAAGGGCTGGCGCAGAAGGCCGCGCAGCGCTTCGCGGAACGTCGCAAGGTCTTCAGGCTCATTCACGGTGTCGAGCCGCTCGAGGCGCGCGCCGGGCGCCAAACTCACCTCGAGCTCCATCGTCGCCTTGGCGTTCTGTACGAACCAGTCGCGCTGGGCCGGCTCCTTGAACTCGATCATCGCGGCCGAAACCGCGGCGATATCGCCGGCCAGATCCTGGGTCATGCGCCGGCTCATGGCGTCCCAGTGATTGTCATAAAACACGTACGTGGAAATCAGCTGCACCAGGATCAGCGGCACCACGATGGTGAGGGAGACGCGCGCCATCAACGTGCGCGGCATGATGCGTTCCAGCGCCGCGGGCTCGGGGTACTTCAGCCAGGATGCCTGCGCCGGCGGCGGATCGCGTTCGGGCCCAGCGATATCGTCCTTCATGGGTCGGTTCTCAGCATGTAGCCGGTGCCCCTGACCGTTTGCAGATAACGCGGCTGGCGCGGATCGGGCTCGATCTTACGGCGCAACCGGGTGATCTGCACGTCGATGGTGCGCGGATTGAACCCGTTTTCCTCGGTGACACCCAGGTCCGACCGCTCGATGGCCACATTGGCGTTCTGGGCCAGCATATGAAGAAGCTCGTTTTCGGCGATTGTCAGGTGTACCGGCGCGCCGGCTTGCGTGAGCTGCTTGCGGGCCAAGTCATACCGGCACGCCCCGAACTTCAATTCGCCCTTCGCGGCGTCCTGTGTGGGGGGCGGCGCGCGCCGCAGGATCGAGCCGATGCGCAGCACCAGTTCCTTCGGTTCGAACGGCTTGCCCATATAATCGTCGACGCCAAGCTCAAGGCCCTTGATGCGGTCGGAGGCTTCGCCCATGGCGGTCAGCATCAGGATGGGGACCGTACTCGTCTCGCGGATGGTGCGGGTGAGGGCATAACCGTCCTCGCCCGGCATCATGACATCGACGACCAGCAGGTCGAAGATCTGCGAGGTCATCTGGTGGCGCGCTTCCGTGGCGTTGGCCGCCGCACTCACCATATATCCATTGTCGCGCAGGAACTTCTTCAGCAGCGTGCGCAGGCGCGTATCGTCGTCCACCACCAGGATATGCGGTGGATAGGGCTCGTTGCTCTTTGCGCCCGCTGGCGTGTTCATATCCGCCCGTTAGGTCTCGAAGGGACTAAGGAAGCGTTTGCGCGCTTTGGCGTCCATGATGCCCAGCATCACCTTGCGGAACCCCTCGACCGCGACGGCCCCCGCGTCTTTATACGCCGCGGCAAAGCGCATGCGCTGCTCGCTCGTCAATTCGCGCTCCAAGGCCTTTCCTTTGTCCGTCAGGTAAAGAAGCCGCTGGCGGCGGTCGCGGGTGCCGGTCTTTTGCTGAACGTACTCCTCGCGCACCAGCTGGCTCAGCACGCGCGAGAGACTCTGTTTGGTGATGTTGAGGATATCCAGAAGGTCGCCCACCGGGATCCCGGGATAACGGCCGACGAAGTACAAGATGCGGTGATGCGCCCGCCCGAAATGCTGCCTGGCAAGGATAGCGTCGCCCCGCGCGGTGAAATCGCGGTAGGCGAAGAACAGCAGTTCTATCGCCTGCCGCAGGTCATCCTCGCGCAGGAACAGCGGATTGACGATGGTTTTTGGTTCGGCCATGGTCCTCGCACTTTCTCTAAAGCTTCCTGCGGAGCATAGCCTGCGGGACGCTTATGTCAGTACTATTGACATAATTGAGCTCGAATGTTACCGATGCCGCCACTATAGCGGTTTAATGTTACGTCGTTTGGTATTTTTTGTAATAAAATTACGCGCCCGGAAAAACCTGCGGCGCGTCTGCGCGTGAGAGGTCTCCATGGGCGCTTCGTTTGATGATCGTGACGGCACAATCTGGATGAACGGCCAGATGATTCCTTGGCGCGACGCCAAGGTGCATGTCCTTACCCATGCCCTTCACTACGCCTCGAGCGTCTTCGAAGGCGAGCGCGCGTATAGCGGCCAGGTCTTCAAGCTCGAAGAGCACACCGAGCGTCTGTTCTTCTCGGCCAAAGCCCTCGACATGACGATCCCCTTCACCGCGAAGGAGATCAACGATGCGACATATGCCGTTCTCAAAGCCAACAACCAGACCGACGCCTACATCCGGCCAGTGGTGTGGCGCGGCAGCGAAATGATGGGCGTCGGCGCACAGGACTCCAAGATCAACGTCGCCATCACCAGCTGGGTGTGGGGCCAATACTTCACGGTCGATGCGCGCCTCAAGGGCGTGCGCCTGCGGTGGTCCGACTGGAAGCGTCCGTCGCCCGAGACCGCGCCCGTGAAGGCGAAGGCCGCCGGCCTCTATATGATTTGCACCATCAGCAAGCATAAGGCCGAGCGTGAAGGCTACGACGACGCCATGTTCCTCGACTATCGTGGGCAGGTTGCCGAAGCCACGGGCGCCAATGTGTTCTTCGTCATCAATGGCGAAATTCATACGCCGACGCCCGATTGCTTCCTCGACGGCATCACCCGCCGCGCGGTCATCGAAATGGCGCGCAAGCGCGGCTACAAGGTCATCGAACGGGCGATCATGCCCGAAGAGCTTTCGAAGGCGCAGGAATGCTTCCTCACCGGCACCGCCGCGGAAGTCACGCCGGTGCGCGAAATCGGCCAGTATAAATTCACGCCCGGCGATGTGTGCCGGACGCTGATGGCCGACTTCGACATTGCTGTGGGAAAACAGGTCGCCGCGACGTCGAGCGCCGCTTAAATCAATCGCATTTGTTTTGAGACATAAGCCGCCGTAGCCCCGCTACGGCGGTTTTGCTTTAGGAGGCCTTGGCTTCGCGCAACAACTCGGGGATCAGCGCTTCGGCACGCGCGGCCTTGTGCCAGGCGGCGAGCGGGCCGGCCATCGAAGGACTTTCTTCCGCGGCGCTGACGTAATTGCGCATGGCGCTGCGCCCCGCGGCCATGAGCGAAGCATCGGCCGCGCCAAGCGCGCGCGCTTCATGCAGCATTTCTTTCGCTGCATCCTGTAAAACCGCCGGCGAAATCTGCGTCATAAGGTCGCTGGGCGAAGGCATTTCCAGATGCGCGGCGAGTTCGCTTGCCGCGCCGGCGAGATACAGCGCAAGACCTCGGCGGCCAAGGTCATCCTCAAGCGCGTCAGGGACGTTCGCCGGCGCGGCTTCGGTGAAGAAGCGCGCAAGCATGACGCGCGCGAGCAGTAACACCTGGGTGTCGTGATTCGGCGCGTGGTCCGGCGCGTGCGCCGCCTGCACGGCGGTTCGCATCGCTGGCTCCCGGCGCGCGGGCGCCGGCGTCGAAATCGGGCCAGCCTCGTGGCGATTGAGCCGCGCCCCTAAGGACCGCGCGAGACGCGAGATGCCAAGGGGCCCGCGCAGCATCGTGAATACGCTGAACAGCGTCACGGCGATGAAGAGCGTCATTGAGGGGCCGGGCGCGGGCGAGCGCGCGATCACACTCGCAAAGCTCTCCTGTTCGGGCGTCAACGCCCAGGTGGCGATGGCGGTGATGAGCAAGGCCGTCACAACGCCGACACCGACCGCCATGGTGACACGGAAAGCCAGCGGGGCCGGCCGGCCTTCGTGCTGGCGCGCGCGAATCTTGGGCGCC
>CANJEU010000040.1 GCA_947473445.1 Fidelibacterota bacterium
CTGCCGCTGCTCGAGCTTCTGGCGTTCCTGCGTGAACATCGGATGGTGCACGCGTGAAGATCGCAAAAGCCGGTGTGATGGGATGGCCGGTCGACCATTCTCTGTCGCCGGCGCTGCACGGATTCTGGCTCACCGCGCACGGGGTTGAAGGAAGTTACCAGCGCCTGCCTGTTCCGCCCGATCAGCTCGGGCAAGCGTTAAGCGAGCTCCATGAAAAAGGGTTCGTGGGTGTCAACCTGACGGTACCGCATAAAGAAGCCGCGCTTGGCTTCATGCAACGCGTGACGCCCGACGCGCGTCGCATCGGCGCTGTGAATACAGTTTTCATCGATAACGAGGGCGCGCTGACCGGCACCAACACCGACGCCTTTGGCTTCATCAATAATCTACGAGCCGGTGCGCCGCGTTGGCGGGCGAATAACGGGCCAGCCGTCGTGCTCGGGGCGGGCGGCGCCGCGCGCGCGGTGTGTTTCGCCCTGCAAAACGCTGGTGTTGCGGAGATCCGCGTGCTCAACCGCACAGCCGCGCGCGCGCAAGGCCTGGCCGACGCGCTCGGTGCGCCGCTCGTGGCAGTGTCATGGGACGAGGCCAAAGACGCGCTCAAAGACGCGGCCTTGCTGGTCAACACCACGACCCTTGGCATGAAAGGCCAGCCGCGACTTGAAATCGATCTCGCGCCCTTGCCTGTCACCGCCGTCGTCAACGATATCGTTTATGTTCCACTGGAAACGCCGTTGCTCGCCGCGGCGCGTGCGCGCGGAAATACCGTTGTCGATGGGCTCGGCATGTTGCTCTACCAGGCCCAACCAAGCTTCGCCGGCTGGTTCGGCGTCAAACCCGAGGTGACCTCGGCGCTCCGCGCCCATGTGCTGGCGAGCATGGCATGAGAGGACTTCACCCGCGCAAAGTGCGGCCCCGTCGTTGGCCCACGCGCATCATTGGTCTGACCGGTTCCATCGCCATGGGCAAATCGACGGCCAGCGCATTTCTCGCGCGCGCGCGTATTCCCGTTTTCAGCTCCGACGCGGCTGTCCACACTTTGCTGGGTCCGGACGGTCTTGGGGTCGGACCGGTCAGTGAGCGATTTCCGGGAGTCAAAACCGGAAACGCGATCGACCGCGCCGCGCTCGGCAAAGCTGTGTTCGGGAATCCCGCCGCGCTCGCCGCGCTGGAAGCGATTTTGCACCCGATGGTGAAAAGTCAGCGGGCTCATTTTTTCCAGGCGGCCGCGCTACGCCGTCATGCGCGCGTGGCCGTGGAAGTTCCGCTGCTGTTTGAAACTCCTCAACACGACATGTTCGATATGGTCATCGTGGTTTCCGCTCCGGCGTTTTTGCAACGCCAACGTGCCCTGCGGCGTCCAGGCATGACGCCCGCGCGTCTATCGGCAATTCTTGCGCGCCAGATGCCCGATGCGAAAAAACGCAGGCTCGCCGACGCGGTCATTCCCTCAGGCCTTGGCAAGCGCGAGACCTTGCGCCGTCTGAAGCGATCACTCAAAATACATTTGGGCTGAGGCAGAGACTCTTATCGATGCGCGAAATCGTTCTTGATACCGAAACCACGGGCCTTGATCCGCTGAGCGGTCACCGCGTGGTGGAAGTCGGCTGCATCGAGCTGCTCAATCACATGCCGACGGGCCGCGAGTTCCATTTTTATGCGAACCCCGAGCGCGACATGCCGCCCGAAGCCGAGGCCGTGCACGGCCTTTCCTCGTCTTTCCTCGCGGATAAACCGCTGTTCTCCTCGCTCGCCGACGAGCTGCTCGGCTTTATCGGTGATGCGCCCATCATCGCCCACAACGCCGGCTTCGACATGGGCTTCATCAATGCCGAGCTGCGCCGCGCGGGAAAATCGCCCCTCACCTCCGAGCGCACGATCGATACGGTGATGCTCGCGCGCCGGAAATTCCCCGGCGCCCAGGCCAGCCTTGATGCCCTGTGCCGGCGCTTTTCGATCGATCTGTCCGAACGCGGCAAACACGGCGCGCTGCTCGACGCCAAGCTTCTCGCCAAGGTCTATCTGGAACTGGTGGGCGGCCGCGAACCGGGCCTCGCCTTGGCCAGCAACGCCGTCGACGCCAGCCCGACACTGGTGGAAATCAAGACCCGCACGGCCCGCGAGGCGCGGCCGCACGCGGCAAGCGCCGACGAGTTGACCGCGCATGCGGTCTTCATCGCAAAGCTGAAAAACCCAATCTGGCTAAAAATACCGGCCTGAAGCTGGGTCTAGACCGGGTTTAGTGGACGGCGGGCGGCTCTTGGGGCGCTTGCTGACCCGGAACGCCGAATTTTTGGCGATAGAGCAGGCCGAAATCGACCAATTGCAGCTGCAGCGGCGGGAATCCGCCGTGACCGGTGGCGTCCGAGACGATTTGGCGTGCGAACGGGAACATCTGGCGCGGGATTTCGATCATGAGGAGCGGATGGATATGCTCTTCGGCCACGATCTGCCTATTCACATCCACGGCGGCGCAATAGACCAGCTCGAGAATGAAGGCTTTGCGGTCCGAAAGGGTCGCTTCCAGGTGGATCGTCAGGCTCACTTCGAAGGCCGATTCATTGATCGGACGGGCGGCCACATCGATGCTGATGGGAATCTCAGGGGCTTCCCGCTGCAGCTGGGCGTAAATGTCGGGCGCATGGGGCACCTCGAACGAAAGATCCTTAATATACTGGCCCGCGATACGGATCGGGGCGAGCGGCGGGGCTTGCTCTGCGTCGGATGCGGAGTCAGGGGGTAGGTCGCTCGTCTCGCTCATGATCGTCTCTCCGTTGAGGGCGACGGGCAGGTAACATGCTTCCGCACCTCAAGACAAGCAGTCCCCAAAGCTGGGCGAAGTTGCGGTCCTGTCACCGAATAAAGTCCCGTCCGGGCTTGAGAATTCCGGCCCGTTCGCTTGCCCTTTGTAGTGCGAGCGCCTATTTTCGATGGATGGAAGGCTTTCAATTTATCGACATCATAATCCTGGCAATGGTCGCGGGGTTTATTGTGCTGCGCCTGCGCAGCGTCCTTGGACGCCGCACCGGCCATGAACCGACCCGCGACGCGCGCCCGGATGACGGCTTTGCACGCGGGCCGGCGGACTCTCCCGATAATGTTGTACCCCTCCCCACCGCTCGCCGCGGGCGCGAGGGCAATCTGGATATCGAGCCCGCCTATCTCGGCACGCCCCTCGAAGCCGGCCTCGTGCAGATCAAGATGGCCGATCCGTCATTTGGGGTGGCCCGCTTCCTGGAAGGCGCCGCGAAGGCTTTCGAAATGATTGTCGCCGCCTACGCCCGCAACGATACCGACACCCTGAAGCCGCTGCTCAGCTCAGAGGTCTATGCCCGGTTCGCCGCGGCGATCCAGGAGCGCGAAGAGCGCGGTGAAACCATGGAAACCGAGCTCGTCGTCCTGAAGCCGCCCAAGGCCGAAGCCATCACCGTTGAAGGTACTCTTGCTTCGATCGACGTTCGCTTCCAGAGCGAACAGGTCAATGTGATCAAAGACCGTGCGGGTGAAATCATCGACGGCGACCGCGAGCATGTCGATAGCGTCACCGACGTTTGGACCTTCTCGCGCGACCTCGCCAGCCGCGATCCAAACTGGGCGCTCGTGGCCACGCGGAGCGTTGAATAACTCTCCTGTGGACCTGTGGCTGATCCGGACGCACCTCCTCCTCGCCCGCGCTCGATAGTCGCCCTTGCGGCGGCGCTGCTGGTTGGCACTGTCATCGGCGCCGCGGCGGCCATCAGTTTCATGCGCGCGCAGCAGCCCGCTCCCGAGGCTTCGCCTCAGCAAGCGCCGGTCGAAACCGCCAAGCCCGCCAGCAGCGTTCTCTATGCGCCCGTTGGCATCGACACACTGCCCGGCTGGCAGGAAGACTCCATCGCCGAAGCCCTGCCCGCGCTGCGCCGCTCGTGCGAACGCATCAAGGCCATCGCCCCGGATCGCATTCTCGGCACCGGCAATATCGCGCGCCCCGCAAGCGCCTGGCACGATGCGTGCGATGCGATTTTGCGTGTCGGCGGGGGCGACGCGGCGTTGCGCGCGGCGCTGTCGGACTCCTTCGTCGCTTTCCGCGTCGCGGCCAGCGGCGAGACGCCGAACGAACACGGGCTGTTCACCGGCTACTATGAAGCCGACCTGCACGGCGCCCTCGAGCAAGGCGGCGCATTCCAATATCCGATCTATGGACTGCCGCGCGATCTCGTGAGCGTCGATGTGCGCGATTTCGCCGCCAGCGCGAACTTGCCGGCGGGCGTTCCCTCGACCATCGTCGGGCGCGTGGTCGACAGCGGCCGCGGTCAGCGCATGATGCCTTATTATTCGCGGGCCGAGATCGATGCCGAGCGCGCCATCGCGAGCGCGGCCGACGTGCTGGTGTGGGCCGACGATCCAGTCGCCGTACATATTCTTCATATCCAGGGGTCGGGCCGGGTCACGCTTCCCGATGGCCATGTGATGCGGATCGGGTTTGCCGCATCCAATGGCCGCGCCTTCAAAGGCATCGGTTCGATTCTCCTTGAAGCCGGGGCGCTACGTCCGGGCGGAGCGTCGATGATCGCCGTGCGCGAATGGCTGCGCGCCCATCCGGACGAAGCGGCCAAATATATGAACCTCAACACCCGGTACATTTTCTTCCGCAAGCTCGAACCTGCCGAAACCGAAGACGGCCCCGTGGGCGCCTCGAACGTTTCACTCACCCCGGGCCGCTCGCTGGCCGTCGATCCGCGGGTCATCCCGCTGGGCGCGCCGCTGTGGCTCGACACGAAGGATCCGGACGATATTCCTATTCAACGCCTGGTGGTGGCCCAAGACACGGGCGCTGCGATTACGGGCGCCGTGCGCGGTGATTACTTCTGGGGCCACGGCGAAGACGCTTTTATGAAAGCGGCGCGGATGAAAAGCACCGGCGGCTACGTCCTATTCGTGCCCAAAGCGCCCGAATCCCTGTCTTCACCCATGCCACCGCAGGTCGCGCCGGACGAAAACGGCCAAAACGCGCCGTCACAGCCCCAATAGGCCTGCGCTGGCGCCCGTTATTTAGACTCGGTAAATACTCGTCGGATAACTTCACAGGCTGGGGACCTGCGGCACGCCTCTGATTTGAAGCGAGTCCGCCTGGAGTGAAGATGAACACGACGCCGAAGCAGCCGGCTGGGGGCAAGAAACGCGATCGGGCGCTCTATGCGCGCCTCGTGGAATCCTACCATGCCGACCGCGTGGGGATTTTCGTCGACTTTGACCGTCTGAACTCGCCGCGCTCGCCGCTGTGGAACGCGTGGGAAAACGTCGGGCCGCTTCTCATTGTCTTCATCGGCTCGCTGACGCTGATGTTCGCGCTCGATCTCATCCTCGGCACGGCCGTGATGGTGTTGGGGGTGCTGTTCTACCTGTTCATCATTCGGCCCTGGATCGCCCAGCGGGTTTATCGGCGCGCCATCGCCGCGGCGACCGAAAACCTCCACAATTGGAATCTGTTGTGGAAGCTGGGTGGCCTGGTGCTCACGCTCAACTTCATGAACAAAACGCGCTGCGTTTCCCCCGACGGGGATTGGCGCGCTTTTGTCACCCGTTATCTGCCCGAGATGGAAGTCGATGGCGCCGAGGCCTACCACGCCTTCAACCGCATAGGCCGCGGCGACGATATGGAGGACGGCAAGGCGGGCAAGGGCGGCCGCGATAAAGACGAAACTCGTCTCCAAGACATCCATATGTAAGCGGGCACGTGTAAGGTGACACTCGCGTGAGCGGCGGCCGTCTCCTACATTCCCTCCATGAAAGATAGTGAGCTCTGGCGCTTCGTGACGCGCAACGTCACGCCCTATCGCGCCCAGCGTCATCCAACGCCCGAGCCTGTCGTGGCCGCGCCCGAACCAAAGGCGCGCGCGATGCGCGAGGCCGACTTCTCGGCGCCATCACCGCCGGCGGTGAAACGCGCGCCGCTGCCCCTCAAGCTCGGCGCCATCGCCGCGATGGATAAACGCACCGGCCAGCGGTTCAAGCGTGGCGATATGCCCGTCGATGGGCGTCTCGACCTTCACGGTATGACCGTCGATCAGGCCCACGGCGCGCTCGTCGGCTTCATTCGCCGTTCACACGCGCGCGGCGCGCGCTGTGTGGTGGTCGTGACGGGCAAGGGCGACGGCGGCCAGGGAACGGGCAAGATTCGCCGTGAAGCGCCCGACTGGCTCAATCGCCCAGATTTACGTCCGCTGATCCTCGCCGTCACCGAAGCGCGCCAGCACCACGGCGGCGCCGGGGCGCTCTATGTAATGCTTAAGAGAGTGCGGGCTGAGTAAACCTTTTTCCCTCCCCTGAAAGGGGAGGGCGCAGGGAGGGGTCGCTTTATGTTTCCCGTTTGGTTCGAGGAAAACAGAAAACGACCCCCTCCTAACCTCCCCCTTTCAGGGGGAGGACAATACTCAAAGAATAAACCGCGAGAGATCGCCTTTCTTGGCCAGCTCGCCCACCTGCGTGCGGACATAGTCCGCCGTCACGGTAAAGGTCTCGCCCGAACGGTCCGTCGCGCTGAAGCTGATGTCTTCCAGCAGTTTCTCGAGCACTGTGTGAAGCCGGCGCGCGCCGATATTCTCGACGCTGGTATTGATCTCGGCGGCAAGATCAGCCACCGCCGCGATGGCTTCGTCGCCGAATTCGAGCGTGACGTTCTCGGTGGCCAGAAGCGCTTTATACTGTTTGATCAAGCTGGCTTCGGTTTCGGTCAGGATGCGGATGAAATCATCGCGCGTCAGCGCCTTGAGTTCGACGCGGATGGGCAGGCGGCCCTGCAATTCCGGCAGCAAGTCGGAAGGCTTGGCCACATGGAACGCGCCCGAGGCGATGAACAGCACGTGATCGGTTTTCACCGGCCCATGTTTGGTTGAAACGATGGTGCCTTCGATCAGCGGCAGCAAATCGCGCTGCACGCCTTCGCGGCTCACATCGGCGCCGCGCGCATCCTCGCGGCCAGTGATCTTGTCGATTTCATCGAGGAAGACAATGCCGTCGTTTTCCACCAGCGAGATGGCTTCGCGCACCAGATTTTCTTGGTTCAAAAGCTTGTCAGATTCCTCGCGCACCAGAACTTCATAGGATTCCGAAACCGACATTTTCCGCGGACGGGTGCGTCCGCTGAACATGCCGCCTAACATGTCACTTAAGTTCACCATGCCCATCTGCGCACCAGGCATACCCGGAATATCCATGGTGGGCATCGATGCGCCGCCCGTGTCCTGAACATTCACTTCGATCTCGCGGTCGTTCAGCTCGCCCTCGCGCAGCATCTTGCGGAACTTCTGGCGCGTCTCGGGGCTCGCGTTGTCACCTACCAGGGCGTCCAGCACGCGTTCTTCCGCGGCGAGTTCGGCTTTAGCCGTCACGCCCTTGCGCTGGCGCTCGCGCACCATATTCAGCGCGATTTCGACGAGGTCGCGGATGATGCTTTCCACATCGCGCCCCACATAGCCGACTTCGGTGAATTTGGTGGCTTCGACTTTGAGGAACGGCGCGTTCGCGAGCTTGGCCAGCCGGCGTGCGATTTCGGTTTTCCCAACGCCCGTAGGACCCACCATCAGGATGTTCTTGGGCTGAACTTCTTCGCGCAGGCCTTCGGGCAATTGTTTGCGCCGCCAGCGGTTGCGCAACGCAACGGCGACCGCGCGCTTGGCATCAGCCTGCCCGATGATGAAACGATCCAGTTCGGAAACGACCTCGCGGGGAGAGAAGGACGTCATAGGGTTTCAATGACCAGTTCATTGTTGGTGTAAATGCAGATGTCCGCGGCGATCTTCATGGCTTTGCGGGCGATCGCGTCGGCATCCATATCGGGCAGGTCGGCGAGCGCGCGCGCCGCGGAAAGCGCAAATGCGCCGCCCGAGCCGATGCCGATCAACCCATCTTCAGGCTCAAGCACGTCACCGGTGCCCGACAGGATCAGTGAAACGTCGCGGTCGGCCACCGCCATCATCGCCTCAAGGCGCCGCAGGTAACGGTCGGTCCGCCAATCTTTCGCGAGCTCGACACAGGCGCGCATCAACTGGCCGGGATGTTTGTCGAGCTTAGCTTCGAGGCGCTCGAACAGCGTGAAGGCATCGGCGGTCGCGCCGGCGAAACCGGCAATCACCTTGCCGTCGGACAGGCGCCGGACTTTGCGCGCGTTCGATTTCAGAATCTGGTTGCCGAGGGTGACCTGGCCGTCGCCGGCGATGACGACTTTGCCGTTCTTGCGCACGGCAAGGATGGTGGTGCCGTACCATGTGCCTGGATCGTGTTTGATCATGGAGGGGAGCCTTCAGAAAAAGTCGCGGCGGATAGGGAGGTCTCCCGCTCCGCCGCATCACCGGAGGATGGGGTGAGTCCGCGCCCGATTCAAGACCGCTGCTTTTATGGTTTCAAAGTCATCACGACCGGGACGTGGTCCGAGGCCGGGGTCCAATGCCGCACGTCCAGCAGCACGTCGACGTTTGCGATTCGGTCCTTCAGCGCCGGCGTCACCCACATGTGATCGAGACGCCGTCCCTTGTTTGCGCCTTGCCAGTCGGCGATGCGATAGCTCCACCAAGTGAACACCGGGTTCTCGGCCGGATGGACCTCGCGCAGGGCGTCGATGAAATAAAGGGCCCGTTTCATACGCTCGAGCGCGGCGATCTCGATGGGGGTGTGGGTCACCATGCGCGACATACGGCCGTGGTCCCACACGTCGGTCGGTAACGGCGCGATATTGAAGTCGCCCGCCACAACCGCTGCGTCGGACAGGCCGTGATGGCCGGCGAAAAAATCAGCAATGGCATCGACGAATTTAAGTTTGTGGTCGAACTTCGGATTGAGATCGCGGTCGGCGATATGCCCGCCTGCGGGCACATAAATACTGTGCACCTTGATGGCCACATCGCCTTCCCCGACCACCGCGCTGACATGGCGCGCATCCTCGCGTCCGCAATGGCGATGCAGATCAATCTGCGACAGCGGGAGTTTCGACAGGATCGCAACGCCGTTGTAGGCGCGCTGCCCCGCATAAGCCTGATGAACGTACCCAAGGTCGGCGATCTGCTGGCGCGGAAATAGCGCGTCCTCGCACTTTGTTTCCTGCAGGCAGATCACATCGGCCGCGCACAGCTCCGCCAGGCGCTCGAGTTGGCCCATCCGCTTGCGGATCGAATTGATATTCCAGGTGGCGATGGTCAGCATGCGGGGAGAGCCGTAGCACAAAAGAAATGGCGCCCGATGTGGGGGGACACCGGGCGCCGTATCTGCCGAACGGTGGGGGGACCGTATATTCGGCGCGGCGTTTGGTCTTTGCGACCACCGCCGTATGCATCAGATATATGTCGCGTTTGGCGAAATGCAAATTGATCGGCCAGAATATCGGCTATGCAAAAGCGCATGGTACTTCGCGAAGAAAATCAGCCCTTTACGGGCTTAAGAACCATTGCGTTGGCGTCATGATGGTTAATAGTCACGCGTCTGTGACCAAGCGTTACAGACGCTTACCCGACTCAGTGGCCTAGTTCTCTTTCGCGCGCGCTGCGCGGGCGTCATAGCGGAAAAGGGAGCGGTCGAGGCTCACGCCCTTCTGCGCATTCTCAAGCGTCACGACGACCTCTTTGTTCTGCGCATCCACCACGCGCCACTGGCGCAATTCGAACGGCGCGTCGCTGAACACCAGGGTGAGTTTGCCCATGCCCGGATCCTTGGCCATGGCGGCGGTGATCTCAAGGGTGCCGGGGCCGCGTTTGACCTCGATGAGTTTCACGCTCGGATCGCTGAACGAAAGATTCTCCTTCAGGATCAGGCCCGCCGGGGTGTCGTTGAGATCGAGATGGCTCGCGTCGTTCATCTGCGTATCGACGTAGATGAGGAACTTGCCGTCGGCCACCATCAGCATCGGTGTGGGCGCGTCATAAACCAGGCGCATACGGCCGGGACGCGAAATATAGAGATCGCCATTGTAATTCCCGCCGTCCGGATTGACCTGAACGAAGCGCGATTTCAGCGTCGTGACGCTATTGAGATAGGCCTCGGCCTTCTTCAAGGCTTCGGCATCCGCCGCGTCCGCCGCGAGGGCTGGGCCCGCGAAAATAGGGCCGGCGAATACAACCGCAATCAGCAGCGCGACGAGACGAAAGACTTTGGCCATAGCGTCCTCAAGAGTGAGCGTCAGCTCTCAATGTGGGAGGACACTATGGCGACCCTATGGCCGAGTCCACCTTTGCCGGAATCGCCTTATCTATCCTGCGGTTCTGGCAACAGAATTTCGCGTTTCCCCACGTGGTTGGCGCGCGAGATCATGCCCTGCTTTTCCATGTCCTCGATGATCTTGGCGGCGCGGTTATAGCCGATCTGCAAATGACGCTGGATGAAGCTGGTGGACGCCTTGCGCTCGCGCGCCACGATCGCCACCGCCTGATCGAACAGGCCATCGCCCGCCGAGGTGTTGCCGCTGCCGGCCATGCCGGCGAAGCCGGGCACGTCGTCGAGATCGTCTTCCTCGGTCACCGTCTCGAGATAGTCCGGCTGTCCCTGCTCACGCAGGTGCGCGGTGACTTCTTCCACCTCGGTGTCGCTGACGAAGGGCCCGTGCACGCGCGTGATGCGCCCGCCCGCGGCCATATAAAGCATGTCGCCCTGACCCAGAAGCTGCTCGGCGCCCTGTTCGCCCAAGATGGTGCGGCTGTCGATCTTCGA
>CANJEU010000041.1 GCA_947473445.1 Fidelibacterota bacterium
CGCCAAGGCCGCGCTCGAGCCTGCCTTCGCGGATAAGGAATTGTTTGGTCGCGCGCGTGCCGTCGTCATCGAAGGCGTAGGACGCGGTCTCACCGGTGATGCCCGGATCGAAGGTCACGTTCAAGAGCTTCGAGCCGTATTGATACGTGCCGAACATATCGGGCGTGACGAAGCTGGTGCCGGCGTAGTTGCGCTCGTCACCCAGGATGCGGTCGAGTTCGAGCGGATGACCGATGGATTCATGAATTTGGATGTACATCTGATCGGGCATCAGAAGCAGATCCATGGCGCCGGTCGGGCAGTCGGGCGCGGCGAGCAGTTCGAGCGCTTCTTCGGAAATACGTTCGGGCGCTTGCCAGAAGCCAAGATCCTCAAGAACGTCCCATCCGCCTTGGCGCATCATGCCGCCGCGCGCGAAGGTGCGGGTTTGAGTCTCGGCGCCGTCGGAAGCGCTGGCGCCGAGACCCGGAATGACGAGGCCGCGCCGCTGGCGAATGAAATCTCCCGCCGAGGTCGCGAGTACAACGTCCTCATCGGTGAAAGAGACGCCCGCATACCAATCGACGATGGCGTCGCTGCGCTTGAGCGCGTCGGCGCTGGCTTTCAGACGTTCGACTTTTGCGCTGCGGCTTAAGCTCTCCCAAGCAAGGCGCGGGCGATGTTCGTGATCGAAAACGACAGGCGCGTCCTTGGAAGGCTTATAGTCAACGGCGGCGACCATGCGGCCCGCCGTGCGCCGCGCCCAGGCCAGGGCTTCACGCCCTGCGGCGGCCAGGCCGGCCGCGCTGATATCGGAGGTGGCCGCATAGCCGACGCCGCCACCCGCCGCCACCGTGACCATGGCGCCAAGATCGTCGCTCAGACTCACCGGATCGACGATGCCCCGCGTGACGTAAAGGGATTCACCGCGGCTGCGCATGACGCGGATGGACCAAGCCTCGCAGGCCGGAGCAACGGCGGCAAAGCGGGTGGCGATATCGGCGACGGCGGTCATGGGAGGGTCTTCCGGAGCCAGGAGGTGATGTCGTCGGTCACGCGTGTTTCGTATCCGTCGAAGGAATTCGAAGCCCCGGTCGCACCCCCATAGAAGATGTGGCTGGCCTTAGGGCCGGCCGCTTCGGTGAAGTGGATGAGATGCGCCCCTTGCATGAGCGGATCGCGCGAGCCGCCGAGGGCGAGCATGGGAATTGGCGTGTTGGCGACCAAACGGGAATGCACAGCTTTGGAGTTCGGTCCCCAGTAGCTAAGAAAGCTGTCGGCATAATAATACGTGAAGCCCGAACCCGGGACCGAAAGGAACATCGGCTGGCGCGGATCGTCCTCGTAGGTCGCTTGCGGGAACGGCGTGTTGATCAGACGCGTCGCGCCCTTGCCGTCGCGCACCGCTTCACCGGCTTCAAGCACCGCGCGTGCATAGCGATCCTCGCCCATGGCGGTGCGCGCGTGCTGGGGCATATCGCGCATCGGCGCGAGATAGACCGCGGCCTTGAGGCGCGCATCCTTTGTTTCGCTGAGGTAGTAGCTGAACCATAACGCGCCGGTGGAATGGCCCGCGGCGACAAGACGTGTATGGCCCCGGCCGCTCATGAAGTTGACCCATGCGGCGATGTCGAGCGGGATGTCCTCGAGCTTGCCCTTCACAACACCGCGGAAACCAGATGCGCGAGTCTGAAAGGCGAGCACGGTATAGCCGCGCTGGGCGAGACGCTGCCCAAGCCAATGGGGCGTCGAGCGCATGATATCGGCCGTCCAGCCATGGGCGATGAGAATAGCGGGCCGCGACCGGTCGGCGCCCGCAGCGGGTGTGTAGAGAACGCCGGCCAGCGCCGTTCCATCCTTGGCGGTCGCATCGACGAGACTCATGACGATGCGCGGCGGCGGCGCGAGATTAAGGCGGGCGAGCCACGCGCCGGTATCGGCGATGAGCTGCTCGCGCACGGCGGTCAGATCGTGTCCGCCGCCGGGATAATATTTCACTTCGGTTTGTTTGGAGAGGAACGCGACAGCCTTCAGGCGTTCGAGCCGGCCTTTGGGCACGGCTGCATCGCGATCTCCAGCGGCCAGGAACATCGGCTTGTCGATGCCCGCCATATTGGCGGTGAGCGATGTCTTTGCCGTGGGGCCATACCAGTCGAGGAAGCTGGTGGGTGTGAAGATCAGACCGTCGCCAAGATCAATGAACTCGCCGCGTCCCCCGGTGGCCACCGCCTTGGAGGCCGCTTCGACCGTATCCCAATATTTCTCTTCGCCCATGGACGCGCGCCAGGCTTCCGCGAGATCGGCGCTGGGCGCGTAGGCCGCCACGGCCTTGATGCGTCCGTCAGCGGTTTGGGCCATGTAGCGCGAGATGAGCAGCGAGCCGAGACCGTGGCCGGCAAGCACGATGTTGGAGAAGCCGCGCACCTGCAGCATGTCGACAGCGGCGCGGATATCGTTGATGCCGTCATCGAACCGGCTGAAGGCGTAGGACTGGACGTAGCGAGGCTCAAGGCTGAGGCTGGTGTAACCGAGCCGGGCGAGCCCGCTGGCGACATAGCGCGAGGTGACCGCGGGCTGAGCGGTGCTAATGCCCGGACCATCGGGCAGATGTAGGATGGCCGCGCCCGCGGTATTCACACCGCTGGCCGGATAGGTCAGCACCATCGGAAGGGTGACGCCGTCGCTGGTGGTGACGGTCCCCACTTCGAATGCGGGAGCATCCACCGGGGCTTGCGCGGCGCGCGCCGGCATCTGCGCGGCCGCTGAATAAAGCGTCAGCGCCAGCAGCATCGGCACAGCAAGTAGGGTCAGCGCGGCCCGTCTCATCCTCATCGCTTTCGTACGGTCCCTCTTTCGCCAGAGCCTTTGATGCTGCAAAGGCGTTTGCAAGGACAAGCGGTAAACGATGCCTCGCTGAAAGCCAGGGGTGAATTTCTTGTTATAGTACGGCGAAAGTATGATGCCTGGGCAGGACATGCGCAATTTCGAGATCCGCTGTGAATAGTGAAGACGTGAAAGAGGGGCACGGCGGCGCGCTGCCTTCGCCGGATCTCGTGTGGGAGAATGCGACGACACCCACTGCCGCGCGATTTGGCGATGTCTATTACAGCCGCGACGGCGGCCTTGCGCAGAGTCGCCATGTCTTTCTGGCCGGCAACGACCTGCCGAACGGTTGGCAGAACAAAGAGACGTTCTGCGTAGCGGAACTGGGCTTTGGAACAGGCCTGAACTTTCTTGCGACGTGGGAGCTGTGGCGGCGGACCCGCGCGCCGGGAAGCCGGCTGCATTATGTCGCGGCGGAAGGTTTTCCGCTGACGGGCGCCGAACTGGGCGCATGCCTCGCGCCGTGGCAGGAGATGCGCCCGCGCGGCGAAGCCCTCATCGCCGTCTACCCGGAACCGCAGCGGGGATTTCATCGCGTGTTTCCGGCACTGGCGCCGCATGAACGCGGCGAGGTCACGCTCACGTTGCTCTATGGCGATGCGGCCGAGATGCTGACGCAGCTCGAGGCCGAGGTGGATGCGTGGTTCCTTGATGGTTTCGCGCCAGACAAGAATCCGCAGATGTGGAGTCCGGCGATTTTCACGCAGATGGCGCGATTGTCGCGCAGCGGCGCGAGCGCAGCCACTTATAGCGTTGCGGGCGATGTGCGGCGGGGGCTCGATGCCGCAGGGTTCGAGGTGATGCGGGCGCCGGGGTTTGGCGGAAAACTTGAAATGCTGCGCGCGCGGTTTCGCGGCAGCGCAGCCAGACCTTCGGCCCTGCAGCCGTGGTTTGCGCGCGCGCCGCGCGCCGGCGCGCGCGGCCATGCGGCGATCCTCGGGGCCGGATTGGCGGGCGCGCATACGGCGGCCGCGCTGGCCCGCCACGGGTGGACATCAACCATCATTGATCGGCATGACGCTGTGGCCGGTGAAGCCTCGGGCAGTCCACGCGCGGTCATGGCACCGCGCTTAACGGCGGCACCCGCCCATGACGGTCGCTTCTATGCCGCGGGCTGGCGATTCATGCTCGATGATCTCGCGCGCAACGAGAGCCGAGTGGGGCGTGAGACCGGTGGCAGTCTCCAACTTGGAATGGAGGGCGGCGCGGAAAGGCTGGCTGAAATCGCCGCAGCGGGCCCCCTGCCGCCTGGGTTCTTGATGCCCGTGGATGCAGAACAAGCGTCCGACATTGCGGGCGTTCGGCTCACGCGCGGCGGGCTTTTCTTTCCGCAAGGCGGTTGGATCGAACCGCACACGCTTTGCGCGGCGCTGGCAGGGCCATCGGACAAACGCTTTGGGACAGCCGTGGTGTCACTTGTGCGCAACGGCTTGCGCTGGCGGGTACAGGACGCGGCAGGGGCGACGATCGTCGATGCCGACGCCGTCGTGTTTGCCAATGCGCTTGGCATGAAAAGGTTCACAGACGCCGCATGGTTGCCGCTCGAGGGGTTGCGCGGGCAGGTCACGCTCACCGCGACAACACCGACAGCAGAGGCGCTGCGCGCGGCTTTACTCTACGGAGGGTTTGTGACGCCGGCGCATCGCGGCGTGCATGCGGTTGGCGCGACGTTCGATGCCGTAGCCACCGACACAACAAACGTCGAGGTCAGTGTGGAGGACCACCCGCGCAACTTCGCGGGCCTGGCTGATGTGGCCCCGGGGCTGCTCGCGCCGGCTTCGGTCATTGGTGGCTTCGCCGCCGTGCGCTGCATGTCGCCCGATCATCTGCCGCTGGTGGGGCCGCTGCCCGATCGGGGCGACTACGTGAAAGATTTCGCCGAGCTGCGCCATGGCCATCCCTGGGCGCGCTATCCGAACGCGCGTTATCAGCAGGGGCTTTATGTGCTGACGGGATTGGGGGCGCGCGGCGTTGTATCCGCGCCGCTGGCGGCCGAACTGCTCGCCTCGCACATCACCGGGGCGCCATGGCCGCTGGAACGCGACCTGGTGAATGCGCTGCATCCCGCGCGCTTCCTGGTGCGCGAATTAAAGCGGCGGGCGATTTGAAGGGGAGAGGTTTTCGGAAAAATCCGCGGCACACAGGGGTGAGGTAGATGGGGTAGTCGGCTGTGTGCCGCGGTCTCAACGAGGAGGGGTCGTATCGCATCGCAACGTGCTCGGGGTGGAACACGTTTTAGGAAACTCAGGTCAGAGCCGATCTTAAACAGGGTCCATCCACGCGGACGGGCGAAATTGATGGTTCGAGTAAAGCTCGACCCTGACCTTAGTTTCCTCGGGGAACTTGCAGCATCGCTTCGGCATGCCGGTCGTCAGAAAGATCTTCTCCCGCCCGACTGGGGAATGCCCGAAACGGGCGAGAGAAGATAAGAGGCCTCAGAATGTCATCGGGGTAGGATCTCTGAACTCGTAACGATGACAGTCGAAGCCGGATCACAAAGTTCCTGAACACGGTCTCGAGGTTGGCATGTATCTGAAGAGTTGCTACGCTCCCTAAAATGGTGTGGGAAAAATTCCCACGAACAAGACGAAGCCTAGTCGCGTAGCAGGTGCGAGTCAAATAAAAAATGTGGGAAATTTTCCCACAGCCGTGTATAGAGATCGGGACGAACACTCCCGGACCTCGCCGACACTTGGATCAGATTCCGCTGTAATGCCGCCACAAGAGCCCATCGCAGGCCTACCTAAGCCATTGATTTCAGCCGTTCGCCGGCTGTTGCGCCCGTTTGTGCGCCTGCTCATTGCCAAGGGCGTGGGCCTTGCCGCTTTGACCGAGCTTTTGAAAGAAGCCTACGTCGATGTGGCGCTGAATGAGTTCCCGGTCGATGGGAAGAAGCAGACCGACAGCCGCGTCAGCCTTTTGACGGGGGTACACCGGAAAGATGTGAAGCGACTGCGCGAGCGACCCACCGAAAAGATGGCCGCGCCCCGTTCCATCGGCCTTGGCGCGCAGATCGTTTCGCGCTGGCTGGGCTCGAAAACCACCACCGATAAGAAGGGCCAGCCCTTGCCGCTGCCGCGCAAGGCGGATTCTTCTGGGGTCCCCTCGTTCGATTCGCTGGTGTCGGGCATCTCAAAGGACATGCGGCCCCGGGCCTTGCTCGACGAGTGGCTGCGGCTCGGAGTCGCCCATATCGACGACGATGGACGGGTGGTTTTGAACAAGTTCGCCTTCGTGCCCGAGAAAGGCTTCGAGGAGAAAGCGTTCTATTTCGGCCGCAATATCCATGACCATTTGGCGGCCACGGCGCACAACCTGCTCGAAGAGGGCAACCCCAAACTCGAGCGTAGCGTTCATTATACGGGACTTAGCGATGAATCCGCCGCCGTGCTGGCGCAGGCCGCCGAGCGCACGGGGATGAAAGCCTTGCTTGAAATGAACCGTCTGGCCCTTGAACTGTCCGAGAAGGACAAGGGCCGTGCAACTTCAACACGCCGTATTAATTTCGGCTTGTATTTCTTTGATGGCGCTGCAAATTTCAATAACTTACGTCCGGATTCCGAAGCGCCGGGCGAGAATGTAACAGACAAAGAATCGGGCATCTGAAACCAGGTTGCCGAATGCAACTCGCTAAGGACGTCAACGGGGCAATGACTGGGGTGAATACCCTTCGGCTGGGGGAACGCGGACTGCATCGACTTGCGGTCGCAGCGGTGCTGTGCCTGGTCGGTGCCTGCTCGACCACGTCCGCGCCGCAGTCGGTTGCCGAACGCCGCAACGGCGACGGGCTCGGCGGCACAGGCGCCCCCAACACCGTGCTGGCCGCTGACGGCAAGCGAAACGGCGACGGCATTGGCGGCACCGGCATCCTCGGCACCATCTCGGGCTTCGGCTCGATCATCGTCAACGGCGCGGCGTGGGAGTTCGATCGCCACACCGCCGTGGAAAGCGACGGCAAGCCGTCCTCGCTTGAAGCGCTGAAGGTCGGCCAGGTCGTGATGGGCGTTGCGCGTACACGCGAGGGCAAGTTCTACCTCGATACGCTCGAGATCCAGCACGCGGTGACGGGACCCGTCGGCGCCATCGACTACGCCGGCGAGACGATGACCGTGCTCGGCCAGAAAGTGAAATTGAACCTCGCGGGCGATAAAGCCGCCATCGACGCCTTCCGCACCTTGCAGGCGGGCGACATGGTGAGCGTGTCGGGCCTGCGCATGGAAGACGGAACGGTTGTGGCGAGCCGCGTCGACGAACAGGCCAAAGACGATGGCCGCGTGCTGCTGCGCGGCCGCGCCGACGTGAGCGCAAACGCGGTGCGGATCGGTGACCTGAGCGTCGCGCTGAGCTCGGGCGTCGTGGTCGCCGCGCCCATGAGTGGGGGCCAGGTGTTCGTGTCGGGCCGCATGATCAACGGACAGTTCGTCGCCGACGTCGTCTCGGGCGCGAAAGCCCTGCCGTTCGGCAAGGAAGTGAACGACGTTTCGCTGGAAGCCTACGCCCCGGCAAGCGCCGGCCCGCTGTCGATCCAGGGCATCGCCGTGCAAGGCGCGAGCCTGCCGGCCGGTACGGCCGCGGGCGACCGCATCGTCGTGAACGGCCACATCGCCGGCGAGAACGCCGTCAGCGCCACAGCGATTACCAAAGTGCGCACGGTGGTGACGATCAATAAGGCGAACGGATCGCTGCGCCCGGCGGCGATGCGCCCCGAAACGCGTCAGCGTCCCGACCGCGTCGCGCCGCCCGAACGCGCGCCGATCGACCGTCCGCAGAGCTTCGAAGTACCTAAGCCGGTTGTGCCCGAACGTCCGCAGATCGAACGTCCGCAGGATATTCCGATCTCATAAAGAGGACGGCTTCACCACTGATAGGTGAGGAACGTGCCGCCGCCGGCGGCGGGGCTGTTTTTGGAAAAACCCTTCACGCCGTAGATGTTCAGCGACAAGCGGTCGCTGATTTTGAAGTTCGCATAGGCGGTGCCTTCCTGCGGCGCGGCGGCGGTGGGAATCGAGGACTGGCGCACATCGTAAAAAACACCGGTCGAGAAACGCGGGGTCCAGGTGTATTGGACACCGGCGGTGCCGTAGAAAATATCGCGCAGGGCGTACCCCTGCGGCTGGCCGGTGAGGCGGTAGCCGATGGCCCCGAACGGCACGACCTTGCCAAAGACGCTGGCGATATCGACCTGCACCGATTGATCCCATTCGCCCGTGCCGAGGCCGTCGGTGAAACTCGCCGTCGGGATCTTCACGCGACCGGTGATGTCGATGAAGACATTGTTGTCGTACAGATCCTCGAGCGAGTAGCGGGCGTAGAGATTGATATCGCCCGGGCCGGACGCAGAGCCCGACATGCGCACAGGTACAGTGCCGACGGCCGAGCCGTCAAGCAGCAGCGCCGGACCTGAAACGCGAATCCAGGACACATCGCCCTTGAGCGTCCACGGCCCTTTGGTCGCCTGGAGCGTGACGGGCACATAGAGGACCTCGGTGGCTTTGTCGGCGCCGTATTTGCCCGAGCTGAAATCAAAGCCGGTTGTGGCGCGGAAGCGCCAGAACGCGTCGGCGAACGTGTCCTGCGCGGCGGCTGGAGCGCTGGCGACAAGACAGATCAGGAGAGTGGAAACGCGCGGATAAGACATGCGGCCGGGAGTATAGCAGCGCGATTACCGCCGGCGAAGCTTGGCGACATCGGCGCTGAGCGTTGAAATGAGATCGCCGCATTCACTGAGGACTTTGGATTCGGCGCGCAAGATCGCCTCGAACGCGGTGGCCTTCAGATCGAGCGCGTCGACATTATCGCCCGCGCCCTCGAGCTTGGCCGCGTCGAGCACAATGTCGATAAGCCGCTCGGCCGCGTGCAGGCGCCCCCACAGATAATCGTTCTGCCGATAGGCGAGGCAGAAGAACGCGCCGAAGTGATGGAACTGAATTCCCTTCAAGGTTGCCGACGCATCGCCTTTGCGCAGGGTTTGGGAATCGTCGGGACTCAGGCGGTCGACGCGAATCTCGTCGAACTCATCGAGGTCGCGCCAGTTGGTGATGGAGAAGGTCAGCACGTCCCATACGGCAAAGCCGATGTAATGTTCGAGCAATTCGCGCGCGGCGGCGGCCGGCAGCGGCGGGATCGCGCCGGCACCGCGCACGAGCGTCGCCAGCAGGGCATCGGTGCGCGCGTTGTCGGCCTCGAGGGCCATTTCGTCGGCGAGGCGCGCGAGCGTTTCGGTGATGCGCGGTTCGAACTGCTGGGCAACCGCCGTCGAGTTCACGGCCAGCAGCGGATCGGCGCCCATGGCTTTGACGATATCGTACACGACCGCCTTCACCGCCTCGGCGGTGCCGCGGCTGACGCCGTGCCGGCCTTCGACGGCGGCCGCGCGCGCGGTCATGGGTTGAAGAAGTGCGAGGGCGTCATAGAGGCCCGCCTTCACATAATCGAGCCGGTCGGCCTTCAGGCCTTCAAGGGCGGGATCGGACTCGCGCGTGTAGAGGTGATTGACGGCGCGCACGACGAAGCGCACGCGGCGCTGGCGATAGCGCACATCAAAGCGCAGCAGGAATTTGACCCAGGCCGGCGGCGCGCCCGGTTGCGGCGGCCGCTGCAGATCTTCCGGCGAAGGGAATACACCGGTGAGCGTCGCCCAGCGTTCGATGATGGTGATGACGCGGGCCGATTCGGCCGTCTCGCGCCCGTAGCCGCAAACCTCGGCCACCATCGCCGCCACATCTTCGATCACGGCGGTCAGCTTGAGGCGCAGATATCCTTCATAGGCAAATCCGGTTTCGGCGCGGGCGCGATTATTGGCGAGTTCCCGGTAGCGGCCGATGTCCTCGCCGGTGATGTCGGGCCCGAGGGAGTCTCCGGCGATGGCTTCGGCGATGGCGCGGATATGCGTGCGCGCGCCGTCCACGACCATCTGCAGGCGGCGGACTTCGGCGTTATAGGTATTCACCCACGCTAGATCGTCGTGGATCGGTTCGTTGCGCGGAATATCCGACAGCGCGCCTTTGAGGGTGGTGAAGAACCCCGGAACGTTCATGGAGGAACGGTCCTTGGTGGTTTCAGGATGCGGATCGACATACAGCAGCCGCCGGTCGACGTGACGATAGGCGGGCCGGCCGCGGATGGACTCGATGGCTTGTGCAAACGGCTTGTTGTTGAGCACGCTGCCGTCGATGAAGGCCGCCTCGCCCGGATTGGCGTTGGCGAGGAAGTAGGGGCGGAAGTTGCGGTAGAGGAAATCGACGCGGCCGTTCCAGGCGATGTTGCGCTCGGCGATAAGCGCGTCGATCTCGCGCAGTTGCATCGGCGGGAATGCGCCCGGGAACGAGGATGTGGCGCGCGCGCCGAACACCAGCGCGGGCAGTCCATCGCGGTCGAAGGCGCTGGTTTCCTGGCCGCGCGGCCAGTTGCGATAGGAATAGCGCAGCATCTGGCGATGCTCGCGGTCGCGGATCACCGGCGGATTGTGGATGGGCGTATCGGTGACGTAGCCCCGGAAATCGGTGACAGTGACGAACAGATCGAGCTGCAGGCCCGATGGAATGAGCGAGCTGCCCGCCTCGTTCGGCTCGCCCATGGCGTAGAAGCCATCGTAGAGAACCTTGGTGAGATTATATCCGTCGAACGGCGGCTTGAACCAGCGCGAGCGCAGGAACATCGAAAGCTTCTGCCGCAGCTCGGGGTTGCCCTCCAGATCGTCGCGGAACCTGCGCAGGAACATCCACACGAAGGGTCGGAAGTAC
>CANJEU010000042.1 GCA_947473445.1 Fidelibacterota bacterium
AAGACGAATTCCTTCGCCGTCACCACTCGGAGACAGGAACTCGATGCCTTCACGCTCGAAGACACGTCGGATGGCATGCGATGTGCTGAGCCTGGGATCAACCACGCCCTGCTCGAAGCGAATAACGGAATTCAGCGCCAGCACGGCTTTGTCCGCCAATTTCTGGCGGGTCCATCCCAAAAACGCTCTCGCGGCGCGCGCCTCGCGGGGAGTAAGCATCGTCGGAACCGGTATCAAAGGATGCTCGGAAGTCTGCTAGCGGAGAAGCCCGCACGTCCTACGTTGCTCCCGCTCCTGACACACAAAGCCCCGCTGGACGATCTACCGACCTAGAACTCGCGCAGTTTAACAGTGAGGAGCGATAAAGTCTGTTCAGTGGCGGCACCTCCACCGCGCTCGGACGCGTCGCTATCGCTACCAATTGGCAGAGTCGCATCTTACGCTCCAGGACCCTTCGGCAGGCTTTGCTTTCCACTGGCACCTTGGCATGATCGCGCCAACGCGCAGCAAGGAGCCACCATGGTGGCCCGATCTATCGACCCGACCGCACTCCGTCTGGACGAAGACTGGCAGGGCAACAACGCCGCGTTCACCTGCACGTCCTGCAGCAAGGTCTACATCGTGAGTGGCATGATGCACAAAAGCGGCCGGCCATGTCCTAAATGCGGGAAATCAAAGGGCTTCGTCAAAGGCGGTAAAGGTTCAGGTGGATCCGCTAAACTCCAGACTGATGAATAGCCGACGTAGTATGAGACACGCACGGATGATCGACCTCGTCATGGCGTGGCGACCCATATCATAACAACTGGGCCGACGAATTGGAGGCGGAAGCGATATCGGCAACGCGGCATTGGGATGTTCCTTGACGTGGTCGGGATGCCGTACGCTAGACGCGTGCTGCGTCGAGTAACTCCTGGAACTTGAGCAGGTCGCTGTGGTGCAATAGGTGGACGTCATTCGTCGCGGCCAGTTGCTTTGCCGAGGAGGTATAGCCAGCGGTGGAAACTACGACGGCCACGTTAGCTTTATAATGGCTTCGCGCGGCCGCAATTTCCTGAACCGCGAAGTTCCCAACTGGGGTCCCATATTGCTTGCACTGTATCACCACCCGCTTGGTGTCTTTGGTCGCAATGATATCTGCGCCCTGGTCACCAGAGGCCTGGGTGACGCTAGTGTTCCAACCTGCGCCGTTCAGGAGTCTCGAACAGTAGTGTTCGTACTCGAGGGGCGACATACTTCCATCGTAGTCAATTTGACTAGCGATGCGGTCCGCTTCCTCTCGCGCCGCCTTCTCAATGATATCTGTCGAAATCTTGCTAAGCGTTGGGGCGATAGACTCCGCTTGGAACTCAGTGAGAGTGGGTCGGTAAACTCTATCGACAAAACGCTGCACCTCGGCGTTCCATGGCTTCGTATCAATACCGCCATACTCGTCCGCTTTAACCAGCATCAACCGTTTCCTTGCTAGCGTGTCGAGATGCCTCTTCGTTATTTCGTGCATCTTATCTTTGGCACGAACAATGGCGCGTTCGCGCTGCCGAGATGTCGCAATCTTCAAGTAGATGTAACCAGCGACGATCAGTAGGACTGCTAGTCCGAGCCATCCCCCAGTACCCATTTCGGACACTAGTGAGCTGCCCTCCTCCGCAATTAACCAAGCGAGAAGATAGACCCCAAAGAACAAAGCGAGTGCTTTCTTCATGTGCACCACAATTATTTACTGCGGCTCCAATATGATTCGAACCAAGCTGATCAGGAAGCCGAAAGTGCGCCATCCCTGAATGGTTATGCCGGGCTTGATGCCCCGGTGCCGCACTACCCCGTAGGAGCGGCACCGACGGGTTGCCGTCCCGGTGTCAGCGCTGTGCGCCAGTTGCTCTCGCAGGACCAAGTGTGGCCAGCACCGGTCAAATCCAGCAACTGCGAGTCCGCTACCCTTGAGGATACGACGCTTGAGGAGTGGTTAATCGGGATCGCGCCTTAATTCCCCACGCCGACGAAGGTCCGAGGCGCTGATTTCACTATTGGCAGGAACGTGGCGCAGCGGTAGCGACGCACTGGTTCTACGCTTGCCAATGGTCCAACGGCCTCTACGGGGGCAGGTGGCAGAGGCGCGGTGCATCGGAAGGCGCGGGCTTCTTCGGCGATGCGTCTGAGGATCTCCAACTCTTCGGAGGTTAGGGGCGGCTCAAATGTCATCCGAATACTTAGCATAGAAAAAGCTGCCGCGCGTCCGGAGAGTGATCCGGCGTTGAGTGGCAGGACATTTAGGATATCTAGAGGTCGCGGTTTCTACTCAACATAAACTAGGCCATGGATCTTGGAGTGCCGCGTGGGCATCAACCAACCGACCACTCGATGGTGTTGTGTCCGTTGTCCGTTTCACAGACGGTAATATACCTTTCCCGTCCTATAGCTACGACACCCTTGGGCAATCCCACCTCGCGCAGCTTGCGATGAACTAAGCGCAAGGCATCGATTCTTTCATTTGGCCTGCAGCTCCGGGAAAACAGAAAATACATGTCACAGTCGTTCGGCGTGAACGCCTTCTCCGTCACGAGGTCCGACTGGTTATAATAATGCTCCACATGCCAATCGAGGTGGATCATTAGGGCTTCGGTGCGAGCGGGGCCCGCGCTAGGGCAAACAATAGAGTGCCCCACTTCCATCTTTTCCGTTGCGACAGTGATGGCGGCTTCAACGCACTCCAGAGCGCGCGAATAGGTTATCTCAGAGTCGCAGAGCGCAATCATGTCATAATCGCCGGTCTCCCCGCACGGAGAACGTCCGGAGCGCAAAGGGATCAGCGTATACGTAATGCGCAATACATCGACATCAAGCCCGTCAAGAGTGCCAAGTCCGACACTGCTACCCTGGTAGAGTTTGGTCATCATGTGATCTTCAATCCTTTTGATTTTAATCGTTGATCATTTCGGCAGCGAGTGCGCCTACGGATGCATTGTCAGATCAGAGCGCACCAACGAGTACTTCGGCGGGTGCGATCGACTCTCGAGGCTCTTGCACGGAAACGCGGTGCCTAATTCGCTCTCTTGTTTTGGGAGGTAGGTCGCCAAACCAGACCCACACGGCACTTCCAGGGCGTCGCGCAAACTCCAAGGGCCCTACGCATTGATATTCCTCGGGGAGGTCCGAAACACCATACGGATCGAAGAGATAGCCGTTGAACCACTCCACTTCCACGTTTTCAGGATCGATCTCGCACCCGGTCGTCGTCCTAATAGTAGACCATTCCTCTAGCGCTTCAGGCTCATTGGTGGACGCCTTTCTCATTGCTCCCGTCCACTGAGCCAACTCATTCTCCGCATACACAGACAACAGCAACATGGATACCTCCGAGGGAATTAAGCGAAAGGGTGCCCGCGAGCGCTAGACGAATTTGACAACAAGTAATTGAACGACCACTGGGACGCCGTTGGGGTAATTGCGTATACGACGCTCTTCTACAGTCTCGTTTTCATGGACCAACAACAGCGCCCTCTCAACGCTAGGAGCGGCGCTCACGCGCTCCAGTTTTCGGATACGGCGTTCAAGGCGACTAACCATGATGGCCCTCAAGAAGGCGAAGACGGCGTTCGTGGTCTTCTGATTCGATCGCGCGGCGTCGAGCTTCGAGCAAGCTGGACATGTGAGCGCCTTCTTCAAGGTCTAGCCTCCCCGCGGCCACGGCCTGAATTATCAGTGATTGCGATTTCGCCACCCCGGCAGCGTCGTCAACTGGTGGGAGGTCGACGTGGATCGTTCGCGAGCGGCGCACCGGCACCATGCGATCAACGATCAACCGAGCCGCTGTCATGTCGCCGGCCAGGGCCGCGTCGATCACCTTTTTGACCACCCGCTCGACGTCACACCCCATCAACCTTTCCGCCAAGATAGTAACGGCGTGGCGCGTTCCCGGTTTCTTGCCAGCAGGATTTCCCGATTGACCCGGCTTGAACCGCGTATTTCGTTTTGCCTGTTTTGGGACTGCATAAGCAGGCACCTTCTGGCCGAGCGACTGATCCTTTTTATGCATATTGGCAATGAACCCCACGCAACAGGATTAAGAACAAAGAGAAGATATGGTACTCGAAGGCCTCGATGACGTCGGCGTCATGAGGGACTTCGCCACTTTTGAATTTTGAGGCCGACGTTGGTTTTCGTATCTCCAACCGAGCTGTTTCTGTCTCTTCAACCTGATTTCTAATCATCTTTGCTCTAAGGAAACCCCGGAGCGAGGGTATAGGACGAACCATCCCCGCCAGCGGCGAGGACGGTCCGACCCGTCGGCGTATGCGTTGCTCCACGGAGCCACCCCATCGCTTTCAGGTCCTAATCTCAACATCGTTCTGGATCAGGACGGCACCTACTTACGACGATGAACGAACCGCCGATGGTCTCGCTCGTGCCTTACGGACCGCGATTGGGCGTGTGACCATATCCCCTGGTAGCCCCTTAATCCTGCCGCGCCAGCGTTGTTATCCCGCTCACGACAGGTCAGAAATCAAACTATGGAGAGCACCTCCGATTTATTTGCGTGCACTAAGTTCGTTCGCCTTGTTGTCTTCAATCCAGGCGTCGAAGCTAAGCTTTAAGGTCTGCGTTGGCGGCCGCCATCGGCACATTGGCCGATGCTTTTGTCGCCAGGTTCTTCAGCGACGCGTAGGTCAGCAAACGCTTGCCGCCCACCTTGGTGCTTTCGACCACACCGGCTTTAATGAGTTCGTAGAGTTTGGTCGGCCGCAAACCAATGAGGTCGCAGGCGGTCTTGACCGTGACAAAGATGGGTTCAAGAGCAAATGCATCGAGTGCACTAGCTTCAGACTTCTTCTGCATGTTTCCTCCAAAGGCGGGCCGCTGCGTACAGTGATGAAATGCAAACTAATCCCGCGCAGAAACATCAATGAAGAAAAAAGTGCTGCGAATGCAAAGATACACCGCTGCCGTGTGTCATTTAGTGCGTTAGGCACTTTCCCCACTCAAACCGCACAACCCAGACGCGGAATGAAGTGATTCGATTGGCATCGAACACACGCCCAGCGTTCCGACTCGGTCCGTTGCGAACATCGTTGAGGAAACTACTCAGCAGCGCTTATGGAAACGACTCTTGCGCCTCGCACAACTGGCGACGAGGCGCAAAAACCTTCCCATGCGTCCATCAAGTGCCGCCGCTTTTCATAAAGGTCGCCTCGGTCATAGGCCTGCTTCGTTTCGTCGCCAACAACATGAGCAATGGCCTTCTCGCAAACCGCCCAAGGGAAGCGTGTCTGTTCTGCAGCCCAAGTCCGAAACGTCGCGCGAAAGCCGTGCGTCGTTGCCTCCTCGGAGACTCCCATACGGGCGAGCAGCATTCGCAACGCGCCGTCTGTCAAATGCTTCCCCCGACGCAGACCCTGGAAGAGATAGGGATTCTCTGAGGAGCGAGGCAGGAGTTTCAAAATCTCAAGAGCGCGGCTAGACAGCGGCACACGATGGTCCTTCGCCTTACCGCGTCGGCCCTTCATACGCACCTTCGGTACTGTCCATGACTTTTCGAAGTCAGAGATTTCGGCGGGGACGGCCTTCAGAGCCTCATTGGCACGCACACCGGTGAGGATGATCCATTCGAGCGCCCGCGCCGCGACGCTGTCTAGTGCGCGTAGGCGCGCCATGAAGGCTGGCATCTGAACGACGGGGAGGGCTAGGTGGTGCTCGGTTTCCGCGACGTCGGCCGTATGCGGTAACAAATCCTTGAGGTTGCCGCGCCAAGCGGCAGGATTATCGCCCTCGCGGTAATTCAAGGCCTTGCACCAGTCCAAGACCGCCTCGATCCGGCCGCGCACTCGGGAAGCAGTTTCGGGCTTTGTCGTCCAGATCGGGTCGAGCACGGCCTTGACCATGGCCGTGGTGATGGACTGGACAGCGACGTTTCCCAGGGTAGGGTTTACGTAGGTGTTGAGCGTGTTGGTCCACTGCTGCCGGTGCTTATCGTTTTTCCAAGCGTGGGACTTGTCGCGGATGAAGGCCGCAGCGGCCTCTGTGAACGTGATCGCCTGTGCGCCGACCAACCGTGCGGCGGCGCGATCCTTCTCCCGCGCTTCGATGGGGTCTTGTCCTTCCTGTCGAAGGCGCTTGAAGCGATCTCGCTGCTGGCGGGCGTCCTCAAGGCTGGTGGCTGGATAGGCTCCGAGGCCCATCTCGCGGGCTTTACCGTCGAGCATGTAGCGGAGAATCCAACTCCGCGCCCTCGGGCCCCGTACCTGAAGATATAGGCCGTCGCCGTCAGAATGGAGGCCGGGGCCAGATTTACGGGCCTTCGCATCCGTCATCTTGTTGATCAGTTTTGCCATGCCAAATGTCTCCGCCGAAGCCCACGAACAAGCCCACAAGATTTCGCCGAATGGAGACGGCGGACCGCGAAAGGGCGCAACGACGATAAGCCCGGGGATGCGCTGTTTTCTATGGGTCGCCCGAGAAGGGCGAAGGGTTGCGAAGAAGGATATGGCGGAGAGGGTGGGATTCGAACCCACGGTGCCTTGCGGCACGCCGCATTTCGAGTGCGGTACGATCGACCACTCTGCCACCTCTCCGCGAGGGCACACCTTATATATGTCGCGAGCGTGCGGTCGTCTTTTTTTCGAGGGGCGGAAACTAACCGAAGACCGCGCGGCCCGCAACAGGCCGGTTCAATGTCTGAAAACCGTTTAACCGGCTGAATTTTCGCAGCTTTTGCGGGCGCGGGCCGCGCTTAAGGGGGCGCCGCGCCGCCTTTAGCGACGCTTTCGGCCGGGGCGCAGTGGGCCAGAAGGTCGCGGTAATGATCGCGCACCCGCTCGAGGTTCATACGGTTGAGGAAGGCCGAGTAGGCGATATAGGAGAGCAGGAACCTTAAGTCCCGCGCCCAGGGTGGCAGGAACTTGGGGAATACGCAAAGCCCGTGCGCAGCGAGCGTGGTGATGGCGGGCATATCCTCGATGTCCATCTTGCCGGCGAACAGGAGGCGGATGGTGTCGACGCGGGTTTCCTGCACCGCGATGCGCAGGAAGTTGTGCACGCGCACGAGGCCTTCGAGATAGACCGAGTCCTTCGTGAAGGGCGCGCCGCCGGTGGTAAGGCCGCCGCGCACAACGCGCCGCGCGTTTTCAAACGCGCTGAAGTCATTGTGCGTGCGCTCGCGGAAGAATCGGTAGAGCTCGAGGAAGTCGGCCCCGTCCATCGCCATTTGAATGGCGAGCACGCGATCGGCGAGGCGCAACATGCGCGAGGGATCCATCGCGCCAGAGATGAGTTCGGCAAACACCGCAAGGCCTTCTTGCGTGCGCGTTGTGCCCGCGTGACCGGCCGCGAGGAAGGGAAATGCCGTCTGCGCAGCGCCGTTCAGCGATGTGGCGATATGTACAAACGCTTCATGCTGCACGAGTTGAGATATATCGCGATCGGAGAAGGAGGCGTCTTTGCGCAGGCGGATATAGCGCGCGCCGGCAAGCGCATTGGATGAAAGATGATCGACGATTTCAATCTTCGGCGCCTGATCGCCGAAGTGGCGGCCGAGAATGGCGCCCATGCGCGCGCCGAGCTGACCAGCGGTGAGCGTGCGCGCATCCTTGGAGTCGAGATTGACATCAAGATTGTGGAACGAGCCGAGCACATAATCGAGCATGCGCGCGAGATCGAGCGGGCGCACGTCGCACTGAAGAAGATCGGCTTGCGGCGAGCCGTAAAGGCGCACCGACTGAATGTGAAACTGTTTAGTGCCGATGCCCGCGAGCATGTCGGCAGAAATCGCAATGACGTCGGCGCAGCGGCGCAGCCAGGCTTGCACCGGTCCGTCGCCGTCGATGAGGGCGCGGGCCGCGGCGAGCGCTTCATGGACGGGGCCGGCGTCGAGCGGGGTATAGGAAACCTGGGGAAGCTCCTTGGCGTCGGCGGCGAAGAAGCGTTCGGCGACCTCGGGGCCCCAGGCGACAGCCCGCAAGACGCGAACCGGCTTTTCAGCCTTGCGCAGGATGGCGGCGGCGGCGGTGAGGCGTTCAATGGTGGCGGGGGTGAGCCGGTCGGGCGGAGGGCCGCTTGGGACGAGAGACTCGGGGGCGCTGGAGCCTTCCATGGATCAGGCGCCGGGGCGGCGGAGCGGTGGAACGGGCTGGAAACGGGAAAAGGGCCCGGTTCCGGGTTTCCGGCCAGGATGAGCGCCTCGCCCTAACCCATTGTTAACGTTTAGCAAACGAACTCCCCAAAAACCGCGGCGGCGTCCATGAAGAATGGCCTATCGCCATTGACTTGGCTGATCTCGCGGTATATTCACCCCGCTTCCGGCGCGGCCCCGATTCACGGCCGCCCCTTTTCGTTTGGCTTAAGGTTCGACCATGTTCGCAGTAATCAAGACGGGCGGCAAACAGTATCGCGTCACGAAAGACGACGTTATCGCCGTGGAAAAGCTCGATGCCGATGCCGGCGCCACCGTGGTGTTCGACGTTGTGCTCGCTCTCGGCGATAAGTTGGGCGCGCCCCTGATCGCGGACGCGAAAGTCGCCGGCGTGGTCGTGCGCCAGTTCCGCGACGACAAGAAGATCATCTTCAAGAAGCGCCGCCGTAAGCACTATCGCCGCCGCACCGGCCACCGCCAGCACCTGACGCTGATCAAGATCGGCGACATGGGTATCAATCTTGCCGTGACCGCGACCCCGCGCGCCGCGCAGGTCGAAGGCGAAGCCAAGCCGGCCAAGAAAGCCGCCGCGAAGAAGGCCGCCCCGAAGGTTGCCGCCGCGGAAGGCGAAGCAAAGCCGGCCAAGAAGACGGCCGCGAAAAAGACAGCAGCAAAGAAGGCTGAAGCCTAGTTTTAGGCTCGCCAAGATTTAGGAGCATACGATGGCACATAAGAAATCCGGCGGATCGTCCTCGAACGGCCGCGATACAATTGGCAAGCGCCTTGGCGTGAAGAAGTTCGGCGGCGAGCACGTGCTGGCCGGCAACATCCTCATCCGTCAGCGCGGCACCAAGTGGCACCCGGGCAAGAACGTCGGCCTCGGCAAGGATTACACGATCTTCGCGCTCACGGACGGCCAGGTCGCCTTCAAGACCGGCGCCAAGGGCCGCGTCTTCGTGTCGGTTGTCCCGACGCCGGAAGCCCCGGAAGCCAAAGCGAACTAACGACCGCAGATGCGTCCCGTCGGCATCTGCCGGCGGTGATCGAGACAAAAAGGAGACGGGAAACCGTCTCCTTTTTTATTGGCAAAAACCATGACCGAACTCTCCCTCAGAACCGAGCGACTCGTCCTTCGGCCCTTCGTTCCCGCCGATGCGCCGCGCGTGCGCGAGTTGATCGGCGCATGGGTAGTGACACGCATGCTGGCGCGCGTGCCCTACCCTTATCCGCCGGGCCTCGCGGAAGACTGGATCTCCAAACACACGGCGCAACGGGCAGCGGGCGAGAATTTTCCCTTCGCGGTCACTGTCCACAATCGGCTGATCGGCTGTGTCGGTCTGCATGAAGAGCCCGACCGTGGCCAGATCGTGCTGGGATACTGGATCGCGGCGGCGCATTGGGGTCTTGGCTATGCCACCGAAGCGGCAAGGGCCGTGCTCGAGTTCGGATTCGGCTGGCTCGGCCTCGCGGGGATCGGGGCGCAATACTATGAAGAGAACCAGGCCTCGGGCCGGGTGCTGGCCAAACTCGGCTTCGTCGAGACCGGGCGCGGCATGCACCCCTGCCTCGCGCGCAACGCCGAAGTTCCGGGCGTGGACCTTGAGCTAACCCGCGACTTCTGGATCGCGAAACAGGTATAAGACGCCATGAAATTCCTGGACCAAGTCAAAATCTACATCAAGGCCGGCGACGGCGGTAACGGCTGCGTCGGATTCCGGCGCGAGAAGTTCATCGAGTTCGGCGGGCCCGACGGCGGCGATGGCGGCGATGGCGGCGACGTCATCTTCGAAGCGGCGCGCAACCTGAACACGCTGATCGACTTCCGCTATTCGCAGCACTTCAAGGCCGAGCGCGGCGACCACGGCCGCGGCAGCAATTGCACCGGCAAGGACGGGCAGGATCTGATTGTCAAAGTGCCGGTGGGCACCGAGATCCTGTCGGAAGACAAGGAGCAGGTGCTGGCCGATCTGTCCAAGGACGGCGACCGCATCACGCTTCTGCGCGGGGGCAACGGCGGCTTCGGCAACACCCATTTCCAGAGCCCATCGAACCAGGCGCCGGACTACGCCAATCCCGGCCAGATCGCGCCCGAAGCCTGGGTGTGGCTGCGCCTGAAACTGATCGCGGACGTCGGCCTTGTCGGTTTGCCCAATGCGGGCAAGTCGACGTTCCTGGCCACGGTCACCCGCGCGCGCCCGAAGATCGCGGACTATCCGTTCACGACGCTGCACCCCAACCTTGGCGTTGCGAAAGTGGGCGAGCTGGAATTCGTGATCGCGGATATTCCCGGGCTGATCGAAGGCGCGCATGAAGGCGCAGGGCTCGGCGACCGGTTCCTCGGCCATATCGAACGCTGCGCGGTGCTGCTGCATCTGGTGGACGGCACGGAAGAAGATGTCGGCGCGGCCTATAAAACCATCCGCGGCGAGCTGAAGGCGTACGGCGGCGGATTGGCGCAGAAGAAAGAGATCG